>NZ_JBRILQ010000017.1:0-83378 GCF_052977045.1 Shewanella sp. 125m-7 | reverse complement strand
CAGCCCTGTAGCCACAGCTCAGACAAAAAATGTAATCAGTCTTCATTCGAAGGCTAACGAGCTTTGGGGCAAAAGCATCTCACCACAGAGGACACGAAGATCACGGAGAAGAGCCACAGCCGAGACCAGTTAAACACTTTATCTTTATCTTTATCTTTATCTTTAGCATCGTGTTCTTCGTGAAAGCGTAGCGCTTCGTGGTGAGTGTAACGCTTTTAGATATCGCCACGCTTTCCCTAGAAAAACCACAATGAATTAAGATTAATTTACGCTTCATGCGCAGAGGCTAGTATAGCCTCACGCCGATAGGTAACCTTGCCCATCTAATACCGCAATACGCCCTTTGGCTGTTAAATTACAGCCAATGATATGCCGGTTCAATTTATTCTCTTACCGTGTGAGGCCCGCTTTAAAGAGAGCAATTTTGAAAGGTTAAGTTTTGAAAAAATCTGTTTTAAAGAAATCAGCTTTGAAGGAATCTGCTTTGAAAAAAAACGCATTACATAAAACCGACTCTCAGCCTCAGCACACCCAAAAAGCGCTGTTTGCCGCTTGGGCTGTGTTACTTATCATTCCAGCGGTCATCTATCTTTCTTCCGCCAGCCTGTTCCCTAGCATTGCACTCGACTCTTGGTTTGCTCAGGGGCTATATTGGCTAACCAGTACAGGTACCGCTCCCTATGGCATCATTACCGGGATACTTATTCTTGTAGCCTGTTATCGCTGCTTAAGCCGTCAGCAATTTATGCAACTGGTGCTAGCGGTATCTATCAGCATGGCTGCAACCCTAAGCCTAAACCATTTTCTTAAGCCCTATTTTGCCGAGCCACGCCCTAACGCTGCGCTACTCGAGCAGGAATACCTGCTTAACACCCAAGATTTTTATCAACAATCTAAAGCCGACAAAAGACAGCGAATTGGCACTGCCATTCATCAGTTAGAAGTCGCGCGCCCAGATCTAAGCTTAAGCCCTTCAATTAAGCGCCATTGGCAGCATGAAGTCGGTTACGCCTTTCCTTCGGGGCATACGCTCTTTGCTGTGACACTCGCGCTCACGGTGAGCTTCTATCTACTCGTCGCAGGGCAAACCTTACTGCCATTGATGTTATTGGGCTGGGCTATTGGCATGGGCTTTAGCCGTATGTTGCTAGGGATGCATTGGCCGCAAGATGTGCTCGCATCCACCGCCATTGGCGGTAGTATTGCCTTTAGTAGTATCTATTTGACTCAAGGGTTATGGCCACAAATAAACCGCTTATTTAACTCGCGCCTCAAAACACCTTAACAGTATGAGCCATTGATAAACCCTATATCTAGATAGGGTTTATTGGCTCAGTCGCTTGCGCTTGATAGCAATTGCGGTATTCTGCCTGCAAACAAAACAATACTTTTATTAAAATCCATATTTGATTAAAGCCAAACTTTGTTCCCCCTAAACTTTGATGAGACCCAACCATGGCTGAACTGCAATTAGACAAGATCGATCTGCACATCCTCAAACTGATGCAGCAACATGGAAAACTGTCGAACCAAGAACTGGCTGAAAAAGTCGGCCTGTCTCCCTCACCCTGTTCAAGACGAGTCAAGTCACTTGAAGAAGCCGGCTACATTGCAGGTTATGCCACCTTACTCAGTGCAGAGCATTTCAACTTGGCGTTGACCGCCTATATTCAAATTCGCTTAGAAAAACACTCCACCGATATTCTCGATGCTTTTGAAGAGAAGATAAGTAGCTATGATGAAGTACAAGAGTGTTGCCTACTCACAGGTAGCGACGCCGACTATCAAATCAAAGTGCTGGTTAGCGACATGAAACATTTTAAAGTCTTTTTACTGGATAAGTTGACCACCAATGATCATATCGCCGGTGTGCGCTCAAGCTTCGTGTTAAAACAAGTTAAGAACCAAACCAGCATTCCACTGCCTATTTAGCCTGATGCGGCCGCATACGCCGTCATAAATTCTAGTCTTAAAGATTGCGACTATAATCTGTGCATTCGGTCGCATTTTTACTGCAAATCTATAAATGATTTTATTGCGCATAAGCATTAATAAAAACGCCTCCACGCAAACTAGTCTCGCGCTTCAACTCAAAATAGATAAGTAACACCGTAAAATCTAAAAACACAAGAATAAAACGCCAATAAAATTATATTTAACGCAAAATTAAGGCGTTGACGTGTAATTTTAAATCACTAGTATGCGCGCTCTTAGTTGATAAAGAAGTTCAGAAAGAGAGCTCTAATGAGTACAGTAAAACAAGGGCATTTTAGCTCGAAGATTGGTTTTATCATGGCCGCTGCAGGTTCTGCTGTCGGTGTCGGTAATATCTGGGGATTCCCCACTCAAGCTGCGACTCATGGCGGCGGCGCTTTCTTGCTGGTTTATCTATTTCTGATCTTGGTACTCGGTTACCCAATGCTCATGGCCGAGCTTATGATTGGTCGTCATGGGCAAACAAACCCAGCCGATGCGATGGCCAAAATTGCCAACCGCCCTCTGACCAAGAAAATAGGTAAAGCTATCGGCTTTATCTCTATCGTTACCGCCACCTTAATCTGTACTTTTTACAGCATTTTATCGGGCTGGTTCGTTAGCTTCGCATTAGCACCTGTCGCCGAGCTAACAGGCCAAACTCAAGTTGCATCTTGGTTGATGGATTTCAGCTTGTCACGCAACTTAGTGTTCACGCTGGTCTTTATCGCTATGGTGATTTTAGTGATCCGCCAAGGCGTGCAACAAGGTATCGAGCGTTGGTCTAAACGCCTAATGCCGATGTTGTTACTGATCTTAGTTGGCGGGGTGATCTATATCTTAATGCAGCCAGGTGCAATGCAAGGCTTAGAAGTGTTATTGGTTCCAGACTTCTCCCGTGTATTTGAAGCAGAAGTATTGATTGGCGCCCTTGGGCAAACCTTCTTCTCTTTGACCATAGGCACAGCTGCCATGATGGTGTACGGCGCTTACTTAAGCCAAAAAGAAGATCTTGCCAAGCTTACCGCCTACGTGACGCTAACCGACACAACAGTGGCATTTTTAGCCGCGCTAATGGTGATCCCTGCCATGTATGTGGCCCAGCATAATGGCGTGCAAATTTTTGCTGAAGACGGCAGTTTATTAAACTCAGACACCTTAGTATTTACCGTACTGCCAGCACTGTTTGACACTATAGGCGGTGTAAGCCAGTACCTGCTTGCGATCATTTTCTTTATCTTAATGACCATTGCCGGACTCACCTCAGCGATCTCGATCGTGGAAGTGCCTACTAGTTACTTAGTTGAAAAAACGAGCTTGAGTCGTGACAGAGCAACCGTCATTGTAGGCAGCTTAATTGCCGCGTTATCTATTGTGGTGGTATTCAATTTCGACAGCTTATTTAGCTTTATGATCACCTTAACCACTGAGCGAGCACAGCCATTAATTGCCCTTGGCATCGCCATTTACTTAGGTTGGGTATGGAACCGAAATCAACTAATCAGTGCGATTTCACAGCAGGAGGGCGTAGACCCTAATAGCTTATTTTGGAGAATATGGCCTTGGTACGTGAAGTACATCTGCCCACTGCTTATTATCATGATTATTGTGCAGCTTATTAGCTAAAATCACTGATATCAAGGGACGATTAATCGTCCCTTTTTTGTACCTCACGTTCTAAAATAGTGAGGCGAGTCACACTCACCTGTGACCCTTTGTCGCACCTTGGTACAAAATGGTTTGTCGTCTTTATAAAGCCCTGTAAAACAGGCGAAAAATAAATAACGATACGCGGTACTTTGATGAACAAGAAAAGCATATTGACGATCCCCGTCGTCACCCTAGGGCTGATTTCAGGCCCAACTTTTGCCCAAGAAGAACGCCCAAAAGAGCCGGTTGAACGCATTATTGTCACTGGCGAGCTAATGAAAGATCCCACTAAAACTTATACCGATCCTAAAAAGCCCCGTTTGCCACTACCTGCCTATGACGGCGCAGGTTTTTTAAAGACTATTCCAGGTTTTAGTATCGGCAGAAAAGGCGGTGCAGGCGGCGATCCTAGCCTTAGAGGACTCGGGGGTTCACGCTTAAGTATTGTTGATGATGGTCAACATGTTTACGGTACCTGTGGCGGCCGCATGGACCCACCAACTGCTTATATCTATCCAGAAGCCTACGACAACATTACTGTTATTAAAGGGCCACAGACGGTTAAATATGGCCCTGTTGGTAGTGCTGGCACGGTATTATTTGAGAAAGACCGCCACAGTTTTGATGAGCCAGGCTTAGATGGCCGCGCAAGTATGACGGCGGGTAGCTTTGGCCGTACCGATTATTTAGTCGAGCTAAAAGCTGGCGATGAGAAGCACTACTTTGATATGGATGTTAACCAGTCATCGAGTGACCATTATAAAGATGGCGACGGCAACGAGGTGCAATCGAGCTACGACCGCTCCAACTATAACTTTGCCCTTGGCTGGACGCCAAGCGAAGAGACGGTAGTTGAGCTTGCCTATGGCAGTTCATCGGGTGAAGCTGAGTACGCCGATCGCGCTAATAAAGCCCGTGAGATCAGTAATGAAAACCTAACGCTTTTACTGCAACATGAGTTTGATAGTAAATGGATTGATGCCATCGAATTCCAAGCCTACACGAACGAAAATGACCATGTGATGGATGAGTTTGACCAAGGTGTTAACTCTGGAACCAATGTCAGACGTGGCACCAAAGGCGGCCACTTTTGGGCTGATTTTACCCTAGCAACAGACTGGCGTTTAACCGCCGGTACAGACTATATGGACAGCCTGCATAAAGGTCGCAGCATTAATCCTGCGGCTCCAGCTGTTCCTGGGAATATTGGTTTAGACGACCTGCTTAACAAGCCATTTAAAGATAACATGCGCTATCAAGCAACGGGCCTTTTCCTAGAGTCTGCATACAGCCTTGGGGCTGCAGAGATAATCGCGGGTGTGCGCTATGATCACTGGAAAACCGAACTGATGGTCGGACAAAAAGGTGAGCGCAGCGACGATCTATTTAGTGGTTATGGTCGCTATGAACTCACTTCAGGTAACAGCCAATACTATGCGGGTGTTGGCCATGCCCAGCGCATGCCAGATTACTGGGAGATCATGAAGGCTGATATTAATAATCCAAGCCAAAAAGCTTTTGATTTAGCGCCAGAAAAAACCACACAGCTCGATATTGGTTGGATCTATGAAGCCGATGTAGCTGTCTCCACATCACTATTTTATGGAGAGATCCGCGACTATATCTTAATCGATGCCAACAGTAAGCCCACCTCTGCTTACAACATAGACGCGACCGTTTATGGGGGTGAGATTGCGGCAACGATTCCGCTCACAGAGTACTTCTCAACTCAGACAAGTGTCAGCTATAGCCATGGCGATAACGACACAGCCGGTACACCCCTGGGGCAAATTCCACCGCTAGAAGGTCGTATCACTCTTGATTACCAATACGAACAATGGACAGCTGGACTATTGTGGCGCCTAGTGGCAGCCCAAGATAGAATCGCCATTGGTGAGGGGAATATCTCTGGCCAAGATTTGGCTGAAAGCAGCGGTTTCGGCACTTTGGCCTTTAACGCTAGCTGGCAACACAATGAAGCACTATTAGTGAGCTTTGGCGTAGAGAACCTATTCGATATTACCTACGCTGAGCACATTAGCCGCTCAGGTGCAGGCAACGATATTCCAGGTAGCTCACCAATGTTCCAAGTGAATGAACCCGGCCGTACCGCTTGGGTCAAAGTGGACTACAACTTCTAAGCTTACTTATAGGTTTGATGGATACGCCTGCTCTCATTAGTTATCGATATGAGTCGTCTCTTATCTCTGGCCTGAGCAGATGCAAACGCAGTCGATTTACACCATCAATTTAAAGGCTGGCAATTTAAAGGCCAGCAGTTTAAAAATAGACCGATAAGAAGATAGAAACAAAAAGCCCAGCAAATTTGCTGGGCTTTTAATCAATCCGATTCGATTAAAGCTGGACTAGCACACGACCTGTCACTTGGCCTTTAATAATCCGCTGTGCAAACTCAGGCACTTGCTCAAGCGAAATCGTCTCACAAGCATCTTCAAAGTAGCTAGCTGGTAGCAAGTTAAGTACCGCTTCCCACGCTGCTTGACGCTTGTCAAATGGGCAAGAAACCGAGTCAACACCTAGCAGCCTCACGCCGCGTAGAATAAATGGCATCACGGTAGTGGGTAATGCAAAGCCACCCGCTAAACCGCAAATAGCAGCTGCGCCGTGGTAATTCATTTGTGCTAATGCGGTTGCCAATACCTTATTACCTACGGTATCCACTACGCCTGCCCAGCGCTGCTTTTCAAGTGGACGAGCATCAACCTCAAGCTCGCTGCGCTCGATCACTTCGCTGGCACCTAACTTAGTTAATAATGCGCTGTTTTGCAGGGCGCGACCAGAGCTTGCCACCACACGATAACCTAACTGTGCTAGCAAGGTCACCGCAACTGAGCCTACGCCACCACTGGCGCCTGTGACTAATACATCGCCATCACTAGGCTTTACACCCGCCTGCTGCAATGCTTGAACACACAACATCGCCGTTAGGCCTGCGGTACCAATTTGCATCGCCTTGGCAGCATCGCAATTGCTTGGCATTGGTACTAGCCAGTCGGCTTTAACACGGGCTTTCTCGGCTAAGCCGCCCCAGTGATTCTCACCTACGCCCCAGCCAGTTAAAATCACCTTGTCACCCGCTTGATAACGCTCGTCACTCGACTCAAGTACCGTACCCGCAAAGTCGATGCCCGGCACCATAGGGAAGTTACGAATGATTTTTCCAACACCCGTTACCGCCAAACCATCTTTGTAGTTCAGTGATGAACATGAAACGTCCACCAACACTTCACCTTCAGGTAGATCTGATTCTGATATTTGCTGAACGCTCGCTAGAGTACGTTTCTCTTCTTGGGTCAAAACAAGTGCGTTAAACATAACAAGTTCCTATTTAAACTGATAAGAGAAGCATAGGTTATAAACCTTTATGAATGAAGTGCATATTTTGCATAGAAGTAATGCGTCAAATTCATAATGCAAGTTCAACTCCTAGTTCAACTCCGACGCCAAGCCTCTCCAATACTAGGGGTAAAAATAGCGGCAAGCTAGTCGACTTTTCTCCTATCTACTCAGTCACTATTTATCTACTACACTGAGTTGTCGAAAGAAAATACACAAGGAATAGTTAGCATGATTTATAACAAACCAGGCACCCCCGGCGCTATTATTAATTTCAAGCCACAGTATCAAAATTTTATTGGTGGCACATGGGTTAAGCCTGTTAATAACCTTTACTTTGACAACGCTTCCCCCGTAGATGGCCAGGTATTTTGCCAGGTGCCGCGCTCAGGTTCAGTTGATATTGAACTGGCACTCGATGCCGCCCATGAAGCCAAAGACAGTTGGGGCAAAACCTCGGTTACCGAGCGTGCAAACATCTTGCTACGCATTGCCGATCGCATTGAGCAAAATATCGAATCCTTAGCCATTGCTGAAACTTGGGATAACGGTAAAGCTGTACGCGAAACGCTAGCGGCCGATCTACCGTTAGTGGTCGACCATTTCCGCTATTTTGCTGGCTGCATTCGCGCCCAAGAAGGCAGCGCCGCCGATATTGATGCTAATACTGTTAGCTACCACTTTCCCGAACCCCTTGGCGTGGTTGGTCAGATTATTCCGTGGAACTTCCCACTACTGATGGCGGCATGGAAAGTTGCCCCCGCGCTCGCTGCTGGCAACTGCGTGGTACTCAAACCTGCTGAGCAAACACCGGTATCAATTCTAGTGCTGCTCGAACTCATTGAAGACTTACTGCCAAAAGGCGTGCTGAATGTGGTCAATGGTTTTGGCGCTGAGGCCGGCCAAGCGCTAGCCACCAGCAAGCGCATTGCAAAACTGGCCTTTACTGGCTCAACCGAGGTAGGTCACCATATTTTAAAGTGCGCTGCTGAATCATTGATTCCATCAACCGTCGAGCTGGGCGGCAAGTCTCCTAACGTTATTTTTGCCGATGTAATGGATCATGAAGATGAATACCTCGATAAAGCCATAGAGGGCATGTTGTTGGCGTTTTTCAATCAAGGTGAAGTCTGTACCTGCCCATCACGCGCATTAATTCACGAGTCTATTTACGACAAGTTTATTGCTAAGGTGATTGAGCGCTGTAAAACCATTAAGCAAAGTAACCCACTCGATACCGACACCCAAGTAGGGGCGCAAGCCTCACAGGAGCAGTTCGATAAGATCTTAAGCTACCTGGACATAGGTAAAGACGAAGGTGCTGAGGTATTGATTGGTGGTGACATATGCAAACTTGAAGGTGAACACGGTCATGGCTTTTATATTACGCCGACAATCTTAAAGGGCACCAATGATATGCGCATCTTCCAAGAGGAAATTTTTGGCCCAGTCATTTCGGTAACGACCTTTAAAGATGAGGCTGAAGCCTTAGCGATTGCCAACGATACCGAATACGGTCTAGGTGCAGGCGTATGGACTCGCGATATGAATACCGCCCAGCGTATGGGACGCGGCATTCAAGCGGGACGCGTATGGATTAACTGTTACCACGCCTACCCTGCTCACGCCGCCTTTGGCGGTTATAAAAAATCAGGTATTGGCCGTGAAACCCACAAGATGATGTTAGATCACTACCAGAACACTAAGAACCTGTTGATCAGTTACGATGCTAATCCGTTAGGTTTCTTCTAGTTAGGTTTCTTCTAGCTCGCTTTAGCTTTGTTCTCACCTTATGCAGGCTGGCAGTTGCCAGCCTGCCCCGCTCACCGACTCACTTTCAAATAAGTTGAGAACCTTGGCTTCGGATTTCCAAATTGGCAATCACTCTTTAGCCGTTTTTCACTATAAGAATTTAGCGTTAGCATCTTAAAATATATCCATAAAATATTAGTGGATACTGCACCATGACCGTCGCAAACAGAATCGCTCAAATAGCTCGTGACCCTAACCTTTCGCCAAAGCAAAAGTCTAACTTCTTAGCCTTAGAAGCAGAAGCGAGTCTGCCTTATGTTGAGGTGTCAGATGCCGTAGCCGAGGCCAAAGAGCAAGGTGTTATCTGTGATATGTTTGAAGGCAACGCGCCGTTCAAGCCAAGATATGTTCTGCCCGATTACGCCAAGTTTTTACAAAATGGTTCTGAGTATTTAGAGCTAAGCCCGGCGCAAGACTTAGATGAAGCCTTAAATGCATTAACTATCATCTATCACCATGTACCATCAGTCACCAATATTCCCGTTTATCTAGGTCAACTCGATGACGTGCTATTACCATTTTGCCAAGGTCTTGATGACGAGACTATTTATCGTAAATTAAAGCTATTTTGGATCATGCTAGACCGCACCTTGCCAGATGCCTTTATGCACGTAAACATCGGCCCGACAGACAATATTGTTTGCCGCACCATTTTACGTGTCGATGCCGAGCTTAAGCAGATAGCGCCGAATCTAACCTTTATGTACGACCCACAAATTACGCCGGATGAGCTATTACAAGTTGCCGCCAGCAATATTTGTGAGTGCAGCAAACCCCATATTGCTAACTACCCAATCCATGCCAACACGTTTGATAACAAAGGCTTCGGTATTGTCAGTTGTTATAACTCTCTGCCATTAGCCGGTGGTGCCAACACCTTAGTAAGACTGAACCTAAAAGAGGTCGCCCTTAAAGCCAATAGCATCAGTGACTTCTTCGATAATATCCTGCCGCAATACTGCCAGCTCACATTCGAGTTGATTGACGCGCGCGCTAAATTTTTGCATGAAGGATCTAACTTCTTTAATAGCTTTTTAGTTAAAGAAACCTTGATTGAAGAATCACGTTTTGCGCCTATGTTTGGGATCTACGGCATGGCCGAGGCTGTTAGCATTCTGCAGGGCACACCTGATTTCAATGAAGACAACATAGACCAATCAAGAGAAGATAAGCCAAGCAGCCATTATGGTCATAGTGCGGCAGCTAACGAGCTTGGGCATAAGATCTCTAAAGCACTCGATGCCATCGTAAAATCAACACCTGTAACTTACGGCTACAACGGCCGAGCGTTATTGCACTCGCAGGGCGGCATTAGCATCGACAAAGACGTGACGCCGGGCGTGCGCATTCCCTATGGCACCGAGCCGAACCCGATTGCACATATTCAAGCGCTCGCCGAGCATCACCAGTATTACACCTCGGGGATTAGTGACATTCTCACCATAGATGAAACGGTTAAAGCCAACCCACAGGCGATGATGCAGCTGTGCAAAGGTGCACTGAGTTTAGGTTTTCGCGAGTTTACCGCCAACGTGGCCTCAAACGACTTGATTCGCGTCACAGGCTATATGGTTAAGCTGTCTGATATCGCCAGCTTTAAAGCAGAGGGCTCACGCACCAATACCACATGGTTAGGCGCTGAGGCAGCAGAGAATACTAAGATTTTGCAGCGTCAGCCTCGTGTGGTAGCTAATGAGCATGCGCCGGTATACGCCAAATAACGGCCAAGTAAGCTGCTTATAAATTAACAATTAGTTTAATACAGGGTTTAGAGTAAAACATGGGCAGAGTCGCGACGGTTAATCAAATTATTCCCTTCTCTTGTGTCGATGGTCCAGGCAGTCGCCTAGTCATCTTCCTGCAGGGGTGTAATTTTAGCTGCAAAAATTGTCACAACCCGTACACCATAGACATGTGCGACAGTTGCGGCGATTGCGTGGCCACCTGCCCAGCAGATGCGTTAGCTCTGACAACAACAGTTCAAGGTAAATCTAAGATCGTTTGGGACAGTGACAAGTGCACCCAGTGTGATATTTGTTTAACCACCTGCCCTAAGCAATCTAGCCCTAAGACTCGTCAATTCAGCGTAGAGCAAATGCTTACGCTCATCCGCAGCCAAGTGCACTTTATCAATGGCATCACCGTCAGCGGCGGTGAAGCCACTTTGCAACTGCCGTTTATCGTCGAGCTGTTTCAGGCGATAAAAGTCAGCGCAGATTTAGCTCATTTAAGCTGCATGATCGACAGTAACGGCTATGTAAATGAAAACGGCTGGCAACAAGTCATGCCCTACCTAGATGGCGCGATGATCGATCTAAAGTCCTGGCAAGAGCACACTCATTATTACATCACAGGCCGCGATAATCATCGGGTCTTTAGCAGTTTAAAACGGCTTGCGGCAGAGGGGAAGTTATACGAAATACGCTTACTGTATATTCCGAAGATCAGTGATATCGACAGTGAGATTAACGCCATAGCAGGCTATTTAACCCAACTACCCGCCAATGTAAGAGTCAAGCTCAACGCTTTTCAACACCATGGCGTAACAGGAGAAGCCCTTAATTGGCCAACTTGCAGTGAAGCGCAGATGCTTGAGCTAGCGGCACGGCTAACTGAACGTGGTGTTGCTAATCTAGTGTTACCCAATGTTTATTTGTAGGCTTTGAGCTAAGCCTAACTTTGTCGCTTTATAGCTAAAGCGGTGAACCTTTGGGTTTATCATCACTTGAATCTTCAAACTAACTTCTAGCATTGGTGGTTCCAATGGCTTGCAGCCGGCGTATGTGCAGAGGTTAAGGGTTTCATTCGCTTGAAACTAACGTAGGTTTTAAAGCTACAACGATGAACCTTTGTTTTACCAATGCTTGGGCAGTACTTGATGTATCTTCCAACATCTGTGGTTCCAATGGCTTGCAGCCGGCGTATGTGCCGACACTGCCGTGACACGCAACAAGTCCATCCTTGGAAGCTCGGCCATGACGTCCATGTCATGGACGGTCACGGCCGCATCTACACTAGGTTAGAAAAGCGAACCTTCTGCTTACGTTGTGTATTTCGAGTGGGAAAAATCTACAGCGGTGAACCTTTAGATTCTTCATTGCTTGAATCTCCATACCAACGTTTCATATTTGTGGTTCCAATGGCCTGCGGCCGGCGTATGTGCAGAGGTTAAGGGTTTCATTCGCTTGAAACTAACGTAGGTTTTAAAGCTACAGCGATGAACCTTTGTTTTACCAATGCTTGGGCAGTACTTGATGTATCTTCCAACATCTGTGGTTCCAATGGCTTGCAGCCGGCGTATGTGCAGATACTTCTTAGGCACGCTTTACGTCATCCCTGACCGCTCTGCGAAAACATCTGATGTGAATGGATTCACAAATGCCGCAGTGACATGGATGTCATAGAGCGGCCATGTTTTCGAAGGCCTAAGCCGCATCTACACTAGGTTGGAAGAGCACAATATCTGACCATTAATAGTTCCAATGGCTTGCGGCCAGCGTATGTGCAGAGGTTAAGGGTTTCCTTTGTGGGAAACTTACTCAGGCTTTCAATCTACAGCGATGAACCTTTAGATTCTTTGTAGCTTGAATCTTCAAGCCAACTTCCAACATTTGTGGTTCCAATGGCCTGCGGCCAGCGTATGTGCAGATACTGCCGTGACACGCAACAAGTCCATCCTTGGAAGCTCGGCCATGACATCCATGTCATGGACGGTCACGCCCGCATCTACACTGGGTTAGAAAAGCACAATCGTTTCACTACTGAGTCCTTAATATGAATACACAAAATTAAAGCTCCCTCCTTTGTCACAGAAAACACCGATTTCCCCATCGGAGTTGCCGAAGTACGTAGATAAAAATGCCGTGGAACCATCATGGATGATGGTTCAGGCTCGGGGGGACATGGATGTCCCATCTGAGCCGTTAGGCGATTTTTATTGGAGTATGAGGATCAACAACTTCGTCGGGGGCGGCTCGGACTCTTTATGAAGGAAATGGGCAAGAGGGGGAAGCTGTTGTCCCCCTTTTGCCCGGGTGTGGGATGGAATTCCACGACGTTTATCAAGCGCAGCTTGATTGCTTAAGGGTCAGGCGAAATCTGATAAATAAAGTTGTTAGACGAAGTCTAACTATAGAGTTCAGGCGCAGCCTGGTAGGTGGCAAAGCCACGATGTTAATTGTTAGACAAAGTCTAACTCTAGCCCTCAAGTGCAACTTGATTAAATTGCATCGGCAATACAAAATTTAAAACAAAAAAAAGCATCCCGCTGGGATGCTTTTTTGTTTTACAGCCTAACGTAAAACTCAACTTATTAGGCTTATCAAAGTTACCCGTGGGTAACTTAATTTGTATCCGATAATGTATCCAAGAGTCGGATTGAAAAGTAGTTCGGTCGAAGCTTCTAAGTAGCAATGCCTCAGCACTGTCGACTCCGGCTCAGCCTGCGTAGCGGGCTAATGTCGGACTCCCAGTTGATTGAGTCTTCGCTCTATCGATGAAAACCTCGACCAAAACTGCTAAACCCACACTAACAAAATAATGTGACCCACGTCAAACTTTTATTATTTTGCGTTTAAATACTGTTCAGCGTGGCCTTCCAAATAGTTAGCTCTGCTAGTTGACGTTAAAGTTACTAGCAGAAGAGCTATTCACCACGAGGAAAGGCGACTTATAAAAAGAAGTTTACGATGACGAATGACACAATAAAAATTACAACGATAGGGAGGCAAGACTTTAACGGACCTTCAAGGTCTACACCGCACACCGGACAGTGCTCAGACCTAAAGTCCGCACTATTAATACGAGTATATTTCACCACAGGCACCGAGACTTCAGATTGACACTTACGACACTTCATAGATACCCAGTTTATAAGCTCATTACTCGATAGCTTGTTTGCTGATACACCTTGCTAAATAGCAGATAACGCATACCAAATAAAGAATATCGAATGTTACAACATCTTGCCTAAAAGTGCAGACGCTTCTGAGGTACGCAGCAAGTACGTCCATGTATGCTCGACGGTGGCAAACAACACCCCTGTTTAAAAGCCAGTTCGGTATCCCTACCTCTCGATCGAGAGCTTGATAACTTCGTTATCTCTCACCAAGCCACCAACGCCCTTAGCCGCATCTACACTTTAGTTGTTTATCTATCAATTTATGGCAGCTAAATATGCGACCATTAAACTGATACTTTATGAGTCCATCTAGGGTGCCAGCCTCTAGCCAAATATTTAACTAAATTTTGGTCACCTTCAAATTTTATGCGCCCGCCAACAGAGTACGCTAATGCTGATTGATCGACTTGTAGACCGGAATTTCTAGCTGACTGTGTAAGCTGATTTAATAAAGCGGCATTATTACCAGTCGTTGATTTAGCATCGAAAACAGCAAAATTTATCCAGTCGCCAGAGGTAGAGCGCTCTCTTAAATGGGCCATATTAACTTGAGTCATAATATTTACTCCTGAACATTTTTAAAGTTATGCGAATTAAGTGCTCAGGGTATTGCTGATACTAAAGCTATATCCTATAGTGCCAACAACGGAATCCCGTTAACCTATCAAAGTTAAGCAACATAAAACGCCTTGCGTTTATATCCTTGTGACGAAGAAACATTACATGTGGCGTGTGGTGTTTCTTAGTCACTACCCACCCCAGCAAACACAATATATAGTGCACTACAGATGGCAAAGCACAAGATAGTGCGTCTAACTGTATATTACAAGTGGGAATTTCGTGGACAAGTTGTGGATATTTTCAGGATATAACGCTCTGTTAGGGAAGGCTAACCTGCTGATTAAGTAAACAAAGGAAATGGACCTAAATTGATACCCCATTATCCACTCTGATTTACTTAAAAAAGAATAGTATTTTTTATTCGTAGGTGACTTCGAACTATATTAATAGTGGTGTCAAAACTGCTGATAGAAAAGTACAACACCTAAGCATCATTGCTTTTAATCTAAAGCGCAGAACCCACAACCGCACGCAACTCACAAGAAACACCATTTCCCCATCGAAGTTGCCGAAGTACGTTGAAGAAATAACCGTGATGCCCACACGGATGTGGGCATAGCTTTCGCGGGACAGGATGTCCCATCGGAAGCGTTAGGTTATTTTGAATAAGTACGAGGCCCGTATTTAATGCATTTAACTTCGTCGGGGCGGCAGGGGAGATCCAAGAGGGGGTTGCTGCAGACCCCTTCTTGGCCGTGTGTGAGCTGGAAGCTCACGACTTTGGTCAAGAGCAGCTTGATGCTTCACAAAGTGTGGGCGAAGCGCCACGACGTTAGTTGTTAGACGAAGTCTAACTTAGGAGTCAGGCGCAGCCTGATATCTTAAAAAAACCTTTTATCAAACGAAGTTTTATTCACCCTCAAACCCAATGAACCAATAAACTTTTGGCCAAGTTTCCAAATTTTTTGGTGAAATTTATTGAAATTCCACCTGAGTAAAAGCAACCAACTGTTGGTACAACCACCTAAGTGCAGGGTCATTCATACTCTGCTTATGCCACACCAAACTATACGCCACTTCACCATAATCAAGTGGCATCGCCTTGGTCACCAAACCTTTTGCTTGCAACGCTATTTCAGCCCAGCGCCTCGAGCAGGTAAACAGCAGTTCACTGTGATGACACAGTAACGCTGCACTACCAAAATCTGAAACCGAAATCGGTACCGCACGATTGCGTGCTTGCTGCGCTAACTGCATCTCAAAAAATGGCGTATTTAAATCAGTATCGCTAATACCAATATGGCTATAACTTAAGTAATCATCGATAGTAATCTGCGTTTGAGTCGCCAGCGGATGCTCGGGATTCATCAGACACACCATCTCGTCATTAATTAAGGTTTCCCATACCAGTTCATGCTGGGAGATCGGCGGCTGACTTCTATCGTGAGGCAACACGATAAAGTCTAAACTGCCTTTAACTAAACCATCAAAACCCACGCTGTCTTTGGCAAAAATATCTAAACGAATATTCGGCGCCTGCGTCAGCACATGGGCGGTTAACTTGGCGGCTAATAATTCAAAGGTGCTTTCACGCATCGCCAGTGAGAATCTGCCTTTATACTCAGCAGGATTAAAGGCTTCTTGGGTCATCAGCTGATTCATATCATTGATGATTTGATGCACGCTAGGCCCCAGTCTTCTCGCTAATGGCGTGGCCACCAGCTTATTGCCGTGACGGTAAAACAGCTCGTCGTCGAGACTGAGCCTTAACTGGCTTAAGGTCTTACTCACCGATGACGGGCTTAAACATAAACGCTCGGCACTGGCAGTCACGCTCAAGGTGTCGAGCATCACATGCAAGGTGATCAAGTGCTTCATGCTGATCCGAGAAAGTTTAGCGAGATCCATACGTTTGCCTAAATAAACCGTGTATTCGTAAAGCGGAATATAGACCTAAAACAGCGGTTGGCATATTGCTAAACCACATAATCACGACCTATCTCACGCAACATGTTGCCATCACCGCTGCGCGATTTTCCGCATCGAGGTTTTTGCCGTATAATCGCAACTCACCAATTTTTAGGCAGGCCAGCATGTTTCATATCGCGCTTTACGAACCCGAAATCGCCCCGAATACCGGTAATATCATCCGCTTGATCGCTAACAACGGCTGCCAGCTGCATCTGATTGAGCCATTAGGCTTCGATCTAGAAGATAAAAAGCTACGTCGTGCGGGTTTAGATTACGCAGATCTTGCCAACGTAACCCACCATAAGAACTTCGAGGCATTCCTTGAGGCGATGGATGGTAAGCGCATTATGGCGTGTACCACTAAGGGCAGTCGTCCACACTCTGAGCTGACCTTTAAGCAAGATGACGTGTTGTTATTTGGCCCTGAAAGCCGCGGCCTACCCGCTGATATTATCGACTCGATCCCTACCGAGCAGCGCCTGCGCATCCCTATGATGTCGACCAGCCGTAGCTTAAACCTGTCGAATGCCGTAGCCATTATCAGTTACGAAGCATGGCGTCAGCTAGATTACGCTGGCGTGTAAAAGAGCCGACGTTAAAAGCAGACATAAAGCCAAAAGCTAGCCGTCCTTGGGCTTTTGGCATAAATGTTGCGGACAACTGTTCCTGACAGCAAAAAGCCGCGATAGTCGCGGCTTTTTAATGTTAACTCGCGAATACTCGCTAGCTATGACCAATAGGCTTAGCCACCAAAGCCCACTTGAGTCATGTCTACTTGCTTTACCTTGCCATACTCTTTGGCAATCGGCGCTATCTTGGCTGCGTTGCCGATGATGACAAACTGTAGGTTTTTCTTCGGGAAGTAAGTGTCGATTAAGCGCTTTGATTCTTCTAGCGTTAATCCATCCACCTTGGCCTGAAACTCATTGATAAAGGTATCATCAAAACCATACAGGTACATATCCGTCATTAGCCCGGCAAGTTGAGCACTGGTCTCATACTTAGGCGGAAACTGACCTTTAACATAAGCTTTGGCTGAGTCTAAGGTCTCTTGATCTAGCCCTTGCTCCCATAACCTTGCATAGGTTTTTAAGGCTAAGTCGATGGTCTCTTTGGTGGTCGCCGTTTTGGTAAAGGTGCTGATCTTAAATGTACCTGACGCCGAGTAAGGGATAAAACCAGAACGTGCGCCATAAGTCAGCCCCGCATTGACCCTTAGCTCGTCATTAAGCCATGAGGTAAAGCGGCCACCCAAGATGGTATTGATCACGGTAAGCCCAACAAAGTCAGGATTATCACGACGAATACCCATACCCCCAATTAAGAAGGTCGTTTCAATCGCATCAGGCTTATCCACCAGCAGTACTGCGCTTGCATCAAACTTAGGTAGACCCTTGGTAAGATTGATTAAGGTGACAGGCTCAGCGTCTTGCCAATTGGCAAACAGCTTCTCTAGCTTGGCTTGCATCTGTGCAGGCTCAAAATCACCGACAACACTAATGGCCGTATTCGACGGTTGATAGTAACTCTTATGAAAAGCACGCAACTGCGGGATCGTTAGCTCGGCCAACGAATCACTGTTACCTGATGTGGCATTGCCGTAGGGATGTTCACCAAAAACAAGTTTATCGAAGTAGCGACTGATCACTGCACGCGGGCTCTCTTTCGATTGCGATAAGCCAGCAATTTCTCGCTGACGTAACTTATCAAACTCTGTGGTATCAAAGTCTGGCGCAAGCAACATATCTTTAATTAGCGGCAGCATTGCATCTGCATCTTTTGCCATAAAGTTAGCACTGATATAGCAGCCCTCTTTGCCTGCTCCGCTGCTTAAACTGGCCCCTAAAAAATCAACCTCTTGTTCTATCTCCAGCTTACTTTTACCGCCAGCACCTAACATTAAACCTGCGGCGGTCATTTCGGCCACACCAGAGGTGGTATCGTTAACCGCACCTGCACGGACAATGGCATCGATAGTGATAAGCGGCACTTCACGCTGCGGCATCATATACACAGTTAAGCCATTAGACAGAGTAACGTGTTGATATGCAGGTACACTAAAGCTCCCCGTGTCGACTGTCTTTGCCGGATCCGTCGTAGCACAGCCAGTTAGCGCGAGCGCCCCCGCAACAGCCACCACTGTGAGTAGTCTTTTAGATTGCAGTAAGGCCGAGGCACTTAAGCTTAAATTACACTTTTTCATTGGTCAGCCTCCTCGGTTGCAGCCAGTACGGCAACAGTGCGGTTTGCACGTTTAAGATAAGTTTGCGCGACACGTTGAATATCTTCTGGTGTGACCTTATTGTAAGCCTCTGGCGCATTAAATAGCTTGTCAAAACTACCAAAGAACAGCTCGTAGGTCCCTATGGTGTTGGCCTTGCCGTTAATCGTTTCCATGGCGCGATAAAAGCCCATTAGCTTGATGTTTTTTACTTTCTCAAGCTCCGAAGCTGTAACACCATCACGGGCTACACGATTGATCTCGCTGATCATCGCATCTTCTAACTCTGGAGCCGTCACCCCAGGATTTGCCACCCCCATCACGTAAAACAGGTTCGGGTCGAATGACATCGGCATATAAGTATCAACTTCGATGGCAACTTGCTTATCGACTAAGCCTTGATACATGCGTGAACTGTTGCCTGTGGTCAAGATAGACGACAGTAGATCCAGTGCGTAATAGTCAGCATTTGAGGTCGCAGGAATATGGTAGCCTAGCATCACATTGGGGGTGCTTACCGAGGCTTTTTGCACAAACACACGGCGCTCACCTTTTTGCAGAGGCTCAACCGTTTTCACCGCTCTTGGTGGCGCTTGTGCAGCTATGGGCGCAAAGTATTTATCGGCTAGCTTTTTAACCTCGCTAAGCTTCACGTCGCCCGCTATCACCACCACTGCGTTATTCGGTGCGTAATAGGTTTTGTGGTATTGAGTCAGGTCTTCTAACGTCCAAGCGGCAATATCGGATTCGTGACCGATAACCGACCAGCTATAAGGGTGCGCCCTAAATGCTGCGCCTTTAAGCTCTTCTTGCAACACCCGCCAGTTAGAGTTTTCAAGCCCAGTTAACCGCTCTGAGGCCACCACCCCACGCTCACTTTCCACCATCTGCTCATTGATATCGAGATTTTCGATACGGTCGGCTTCTAAGTCAAAAATAGTTTCTAATGCATTGGCTGGGAACCAGTCGGTATAAACGGTTAAGTTTTCAGTGGTGTAGGCGTTATTTGCGCCTCCCGCAGCTTCCATGGTGCGGTCAAACATCTTAGGGCCATATTTTTTAGAGCCGTTAAACATCATGTGCTCAAAAAAATGGGAGATCCCGGTAATGCCCGGTACCTCATTACGTGAACCGACTTTCCAAAATAGGTACATGTTGGCATTGGGTATCGAGCTATCCTCCAACACCATAATCTTCATGCCATTATCCAACGTAAAACTCTGAATATCTTTGGCCTCTGTGGCTTGAGCCATCGGCATTGCCAGTAGCAATCCTAGGCTCAAAAGCAATGCCTTGGTATAGCGCTTCATTATCCGCTCCTTGTTTGAGCACCTTTGCCATACTTAACCTTTTCCAGTCAGCGTATGACGAAAATTTGTGTTTTTCCGACTATTATTCTTATTCATAGCGATTCCCCGCTACAAATCAGCATCCATAAAAAAGCAAATTGTGATAAAAATCAAATTAACTGCGGCAAATATTTGTAACTCAAGGTAAACCAGACGCCACAGCGATATGAACTCATTTCTTAAAAACGCCATTTTATGTTAGCTTCAAGCTCTGTTTAATCGACGGGTAGGCTGCTTTATGCCATCAGAAAAGGACTTCAACACCTTAGACACGATTAACTGCGGCACAGAGGTGCACCTGCAGTTACTTACAGCGACACAAACAATTCGACTACGTAGCCGCTTAATTGGTGTCGATCCGGGGCGCTCGGTTATCTTAGCCTTGGGCAACGACAAAGTTTGGCAAGGTGCCAGCGCCTATATAAGAGAGCGGCAAAGCGTGGTTGTTCGTGTCGTCAATAGCGACGAGCAAGATGCCACTATCTTGGCTTTTAGAAGCACTATCCAACAGGTCGTTAGCGCTGCCGGTCGCTGGCTTATCATCACTTATCCTAAAGAGTTACAAACCGTTTCTTTGCGGCAGCACTCACGTGTGCCTATCAATATTAAAGCGAGCCTCCTTGCATTGGAGTGTGCAGATGTTATTTCAAGCGGTTATTTAAAAGATATCTCAATTAAAGGCGGGGCATTTGTAGGTAAAGCCAGAAGCGATTTTATTGTGGATAGCCAATTTAGACTCGAAGTCGAGTTGGATGGCGAGCTAAAAACCATTGCGGTGACTCTGAAGAATCAACAGGAGTTAGAATCACAACCGGGCTTAGCACAATATGGCTTTGCCCTTGATGCAGAAGCAGAAGCGACAGAGGAGTTGGTGCAGAAGGTGGTGCTGCAGCACTTAAACAGCTAGATAAAAGTGGCTGCCACTGATTAATCCACTGCAATAAAAACTGCAGTAATCGCTTCAGCGAAGGTTACTCAGCGAGCCAGCCACTCATCGTTTGCTACTGAGCCAGAAAAACCTGCTCTATGTTATGCAGTAGTTTTGGCGATTTAAGCTCGGTTTCGCCCGTCATCAAGAACGAAAAATTCTCGGCAATGATCTCTTCTGGATGAATAATATAGTTGGTATTACGGCCAATTTGCTTAAAGAAACCCTTTAGCTCAGACACTTTTACAACTTGTGCATTGGCTGGATCATAAGCGGCGGTATTTGGCTGCTCATCACTGCCGACAATAACAAAGTTAAACTCTAAATAATCAAAAAACTCACCGCCTTTCTCTAGGCTATATTGCTTATCAGCCGAGTACAGAATCGGCACTGCCCAAACCATATTATCGTCGTGGCTAACACGAATGGCAAAGTCGTTGATGGGGGCATCTGGGTTGGTGATTTTTTGCTTGGCAAGCGCCGTAGGAAAGCTAATATCGCCTACAGGGTAGAAGCCTATCGCTTGATATAGCTGCTGCTTCACTTCAGGGTTAAAGCGAGAAAAGATATGCAGTAACTCATGAGCCACTAACCCTGGCAGGCCTTGCTGATTTGCCAGCTGCTTTTGCTGCAAAATAATGGCCTGGCCTCGCGTATAAGCTGCCCCACCCTCTTCTAAGCCAGTGGTTTTAATAAACGCTATCGGTGTTGGCAATGTCACTTTTAACGCCGCTAGTTTAGGCTGGATCTGTGCAAACGCCTGCTTTACCGCAGTACGCTCTTGCTCACTCCAATCTAAGGTTTGCTCTGCAACAAAAGCTAGGTACTCAGCTTTACTCGGACTGTCTGCGCGCTTCATGCGTGAGGCCATATCAAATTGGCTGATGCCACGAACAAAATCATCCTCTTGGGTTAATACGTTAGCGGCATCGACTTTGTTTAAAAACGTAATAGTGTCACTTTTCGCAGCAAGTGCGGCGCTCGATAGCGAAATGCCTAAGCAAAACCACATGCCATAAATAAGTGTCGATATTGTTGCTCTCATACTGCTCATTCCTTTGTTCATATTTGCAATCGACTATAGCAAGTTGTTACCCCTTGGGGACAGTGCTATCACCCTATCGAATTTCGTTCGCGCTAAGCATTTAAGCGAGAGTCATTAGCGCTTAGTAAACAGCACCACATCATTACCCAACACTTCAAGCTCCCAACCGTACTGCTTGGCTATCCATTCAAAGGTTGCCGTTGAATAGAAGTTGATGTGGGTCGGGTCACCTTTATAATGCCACTTGCTAAAAGCCTCAAGATCGCCGGCACGCTTAGTCATAATAACCAGTAGGCCACCCGGTTTTAATAGGCTATCTAAGGTATCTAATAAAGATTTGGCATCAGCCACATGCTCAATCACTTCAGTGATAGTGACAAAATCATATTGCTGCTGTAGCTTTTGCGGTTCGTTGCAATAATAGAGATCATAATTCTCAACCTTAATACCCTTTTCAGCCGCCATCACGCTGATCGTGGGGCCTGGGCCACAACCAAAATCTAAGCCTTGCGCACCTTGTGCAACTCGCTCTAGTACAGGGTTGAGCGCTCTAGATAAAAATTGGCGGTAACCGAGATCATCTGGGTTATTTTGATGTTTATCGTAAATAGCTTTTTCATCTTCAGCGTTGAGCAGAAAGACTTTAGGCACGCTGACCAGTAAGCAATGCTTGCAGCGAACATACTCTCTTAACTTATCTTGATGGAAAGCCTGCAGATCAGGCTGCAGACATAGGGGGCAATGACTCAAAAGATATTCCTAACTCTATTTATTTGGTAATAAGGCTATTTAAAAGGCTTATTCAAAAGGCTTGGGGATTTTGCGATCTTTACTCGCCGCTTCTCGCGCTTCACGTAAGTATTTCTCTTCGCGAGATTCTCGCTGCTTAAATTGTGTTTGTGCTTTTTCTCTTTGCTCGCTTTCCCAATCACCAGACTCTTGCCTTTCAAGCACTTTGCTTTCGCGCTCTTGCCTTTGCGTGGCGGCATCACGCGCTTTTTGCAGCTGCTCATGCTCAACACGTTGCTTGGTTTTTTCTGCTTGTTGCGATAAAGAATGGGCCCGCTCAGTGGTCGCTTCTGGATCCGCCGCGGCTAAATCTAAACTCATACCCATAAAACCAAGAAAAACGAAGAGCTGACTCGTTAATGCTATTTTCTGAATGGCCACTTTTATTCCTTTTATAAGAAGCACTTCTCTAAATGCATATTCTACCCATTTCCTCGATGCTCGCATCGTCTTTTATTTTGTCTGGGCCACTATTTATCTCAAGCGATTGAATTAAATTGCTTAAATTAAAACCGTTAAGTTACAGCAAACCATCACTGCGATTGTTCGCAACGATTTTAATCGGTACTGACTGCTTAACTTATCGATTTCAAAACTATTTTTGATGTAAATGTTCTCTAGATTCAATTTTGTTACATCTTAATTGTACAAAGTGTCAAATAAAGGTATTTTTGACACAAAACTAATAAAGCGACATCAAGTTGATGGCTTTATCATCAACATCAGTGTTGTTTTAACACTGAATAATGGTCATACCAAAAGGGAAGAGTGTATGAGTGTTTCAATGTGGTCTAAGCTATATTCGCGTGTATCTTCTACCGTCCCCGCATTATCTGAACAGCTCAAGCTTTGGCAACACGAGTCTGAGCCGACTGCATTGGCCATTATTCAAGGTTCTCGTTTTTTGGCAGCTAATGCTGCAACGCTCAACTATTTTGAGAGCCAAGAGCATAACTTTCTTCATGCAACACCGTTTGATTTTTCCCCTAGGATCCAATCATCAGGCAGAAACAGCGTCGAATATGGCCTGCAAATGCTCAAAAGAGCCGCTAAAGGTGAAGTTGTATCGATGAGCTGGCTACACATGAGCCAGCAAGGCAAAGAGTTACCCACAGTTGTGGCTATCTATCCTGCTGAACTTGATGAAAAACAAGTCATGATTATTTCGTTTAAGCCTATGAATAGGCGTAAACGCACTAGAGAGACCATCAGCAACGGCTTTGAAACCTTGCCCAAGGAGTTGATGTCAATCACCTTAGAAGACAGTGCTGAAGCGGTTTATATCACCGACGAGAACTATCGAATCTTGGCGGTGAATAAGGCTATGTGTCGTATTTGTGGCTACAGTGCTGAACACCTGCTAACCAAAACTCCTGCCGAAATAAACTTAGAATTACTCGCCGATGACCAAAGTTCTAGCGCGCCATTAAATGGCCGAGGTAGTTGGCAAGGTGAAGTGTGGAAATGCCGCTCTGATGGCTCGACGTTCCCAGCATGGCAGAGCTGCAGACGGATCCACGCTGACAACAAGGTCTTCTATGTAAACCTGTTCAGTGATATCAGTGAAAAAAAGGCGCTTGAGACTAAGCTTACCCAGCAAGCCATGTACGATAAACTTACTGGACTGCCAAACCGCTTTCATCTGATCAAAATTCTTAATAAAGCCATAAGCAATATCAGGCAATCACCTGACAAGATTGGGGCTTTAATGTTTATGGACCTTAATGGCTTTAAGAATGTAAACGATAGCTTTGGTCACTCTACTGGGGATAAAGTCCTACAGCTCGTAGCGGCAAGATTGGAGGCCTGCTGCATAGAGAATGCCGAGATCGCTCGCCTTGGCGGTGATGAATTTACCTTAGTGCTGCCAGAGTGCCATAGTCGGCAAGAGATAGAGGCATTTTCAGAGTTAATATTATCTCTGTTTGAAGCACCGTTTGAAGTCGATGGGCAAAAGTTTTATCTGGGTACAAGCATCGGCATCTCCTTGTTTCCACAGCAAAGTGATGAAGCACATCAGCTGCTCAGCATGGCCGACACCGCGATGTATTCAGCTAAAAAGAGCCCCAGCCATATCCGCTTTTATAACGCGACGATTCGAGAGGCTGCGGAGAAAAAAATACATACCCTCAATGATCTGCGTCATGCACAAAGCTTGAAGCAGTTTAGCTTGGTCTATCAAAGTATCGTCGATCTAGAATCCAGCCAATTGGTTGCTGTTGAAGCCCTGTTACGTTGGCAGCGAAGTAATGGAGAAACCCTTGAAGCTCATGACTTTGTCCCGCTATTGGAAGAGACAGGCTCTATGGTCAGCGTGGGGCAATGGGTATTAGAGCAAGCCTGTTTGCAAATGCTAAAATGGCGTAATGAGTTCAATCCGGCACTAAGAATTAGCGTCAATATTTCTGGATCACAACTTGAACATCCTGATTTTATTTCTATGCTGGAAAACGTCTTATCACGAACACAATTGCCCGCTGAAGCCTTGATTATTGAGATAACTGAAAGCGCATTTATCCGTCGTCCTACATTGATGACAAAAGTGCTCACTCAGTTAAAAGCGATGAACATCAGTATCGCTATCGATGACTTTGGCGCTGGCTTATCTTCATTAAGTCGTTTAAGCACCTTACCAATCGACGCCCTAAAAATAGATCCAGGCTTTGCCCAAGACTTAAGTAGTGCGCAAGGTCGAAATCTTTGCAACGCGATAATACAGCTGGCCCAAACCTTAGATATCTGCTTTGTTGTAGAAGGAATAGAAACGCAACAACAAAGAGATCTGCTACTGACTATGGGGAAAGGCAAAGGACAAGGATATTATTTTGGCAAACCAATAACGAGCGAACGCTATTCGGCAGAGGTGTTAAGTCCAATAACGCGAGAAGATTCGATGCCGCTAGAATCAAGCATCTAAAGCGTGGAGGGTAGCTACGCCAGCACTCTGAATTTAATAACCCAGTGTCGCTCCCTGCAAAAGCTGTTGCCAGCGTAGCCACTACATCATCAGAAGATGATAGGCTTATTAAACCCTATTACAGCCCTAATTAGCGTGATATCAATAGGGTTTTTTCAAGGAATAAACGATGTGAATCACAAAAGTTCACATCGATTAGCAGACTCATCAATACAGCCCATACCTGCAATATGAATCAATAAAGATTCTTAACGATATCTGGCTCTTACTTCTGCTGGCATAGACGCTAGCCTCTGCTCAACCATCGCGCTTAAGGCATGAGTTAACGGCGTAACATCTTGCTGCTGGTCGATCGCCTTGAGCATCATGGCCGCCGCTTCTAATGTTGACAGGCTATCACTGCGGCTAGCTTTGCGTATGGTGTAATTTGACGCAGAATCTAGATCCAAATGCAGCGCAGGATAAGCCTGCAACCAAGGGTTTAACTGCAGTAACTTATACGCCTTACGCCAGGTACCATCTAAAAAAAGTAGTATTACCTCTTCCTCAACCTGAGTCTCGTTTGCCGATACACTATTGTCTGACGGATACACTAAATAAATAGGCTTATTCGACTGCGCTAATTGCTCACGCACCCCTGCAAAATCATCGGGGTTTTCACCCACTACAACTTGCGTGTTTGTAATGACTAACTCTAGCAAGCGCACACTATTTTTGGCATGGCCAACTTCACTCGGATCTTGCAAAATAATCAGTTCAGGTTTGACCTGCATGGTTTGAATACTGGCACACAAACACGCATTTAACGGATAGTGGCAGTTAGGACAAGTTGGACGAGACACAAAACCTCTAAGTATTTGTTTGGAGTAGCCTGCAAATTGTAGCTGAGTGAGGTGACAAATAATATGACTATGGAATACACCAAATATCATCAAATAAAAAAAGCCTGCATAGATGGTTAGTCTGTGCAGGCTAAAGTGTTTCAGGGTGAAACAAAGTTAACTGTTACTATTAGTTATCAGCCGCTCTCGGCAGACAAGCCTAATAAGCGTGTTGCTCTTGATGCCAGTGGTCAAACTTTGGCATCGCCAACATAGCGAGCAACGCAATTGATAAACCACCCATCAAAATCGCCACCGCGAAAGGTGCAGGCAGCGTCGTTTGCTGCACAAGCGCTGTTAGTAGTGAAGCACCGCCCATCTGAATAAATCCTAGCATCGCTGTAGCCGTTCCCGCTCTTTCACCAAAGGCCGATAACGCCATGCTGGTTGCTGGACCAAGTAACAGTGCAAAGCCAATACATAGCAGCATCATAGGTAACATATAGCTATAGGCTGCCATTAATCCCGCTTGTGGCCCAACTAGCTGCACAACGACCTGAGTCACCGCCGATACCAGCATCAATACCAAGGCCAAGATAACAGTTGGTCGGTTACCTAGCTTTTTAATCACCCAAGGTGCCGTAAAACAGGCCACGATATTCACTGCGGCATTTAAACCAAATAAGCCACTAAACGTTAACTCTGACACACCAAGGTGGCCAATTAGCCAGACTGGCGCATAAGACACATAACTCAGAATCGCTGCCATACCCGCCATACAAGAGATGGCATAAAACACAAAATGTGGTTCCGTAATAACAGGCTTATAGCGTGCCCAGCGATATAGAGGGCCATCGGTGACAGTATTTTGTGGGCGAGTTTCAGGTAATCGATAGCTCACTAGCGCAAGAATAACTAAGCCATACAGCGCCATGAAAATGAAGTTCGAGCGCCAGCCAAATTGCAGCGCTAACATGCCACCAAGGGTCGGTGCTAATGCTGGAATAATACAGATCATGCCATTCAAATAGCTGTAGTATCGCGCGCCTTCTTTTGGTGAAAAGCAGTCCCTTACGGCACTAAATACCACTATTGAAGTTGAACAGGCAGCTAGGCCCTGCATCACCCTAGCAATTTGTAGCCAATGAAACTCCACAGCGATAGCAGCTAACACACTACTAATCATGTAAAAAATGATACCGCCAATCGCAACGGGGCGACGACCATAACGGTCTGCTAACGGCCCGATTAATAACTGGCCTGCGCCCATCGCAAACAAGAAAAGCACTAGAGTTGATTGGATCTCGCTAGAAGATACCGAAAACTCAGCCGCCATTGCGGGCATAGAAGGAAGGTAAATATCAATAGCCAAAGGGCTTAAAATCACCATTGGCAATAAAATGGGTAACAAACTGCGGCGCATTATCTTTCTCTGTATTTGGAAAACGAGGCTATAGTAATCAAACTATGGTATGAACAGAAATGATATTATTTCCATACTGAATTTCCACTGAGGAATATCTTTGAAACTTGAGAATCTCGCGCGCATCGATCTTAACCTGCTGGTTATTTTACAAGTCCTTCTGGAAGAAGAGAGTGTCACTCGTGCAGCCAATCGTTTACACGTCAGCCAGTCGGCTCTAAGTAAAAGCCTAAACCGCCTACGAGAAACGCTAGGCGATCCACTTTTTCTGCGCACCGCTCACGGGCTCAAACCAACAGCTCACGCGGTACAGCTGGGAAAAATGCTGCCGCAAAGCCTGCAAGGTTTATATCGATTAACCTTGCCACCAAGTTTTACGCCACATAACAGCACGCGTCAGTTTTCATTTGCTATGGTTGAGAGCGCCTACGAAACACTGATCCCCTACTTTATTGGCACGCTACTCAATCGAGCGCCTAATCTAAAACTTGATAGCTATGTTTGGAATGAAAACTCAATACAAGCTGTGCAGCAAGGTCAGATTGATTTTGGTATTGCGGGGCGAGAGCTGCACCCACAATCAGCCTTTCAAGTCGATAGATTACCTGAGGGCATTGCACACCAAACCTTGTTTACCGATCATCAAGTTTGTTTAGTGCGCCAAGACCACCCCATTATTCCCACAATAGCGGCGGGTCACTGGGATCTAGATATTTATCTTGAGATGTCACATGTTCAAGTTCGCTGTGAAGGCAATGACTGGTGGGCATTAGACTACCATCTGGCGGATTTAGGTCATCATCGCCGCCTAAGCACCACCGTACCCGACTTTTATGGCGCAGCTAGCGTATGTGCCCATAGCGATCTGATTTTTACTTTACCCGCGAGCTTCGCTAAACATGCTAAGAAGCTTTATTCACTCGTTGAGTTACCTCTACCCTTTGAGTTTATTCCTCTCGCCTATGTATTACTTTGGCATGAACGTAATGCGGACGAACCGGGGCACAAATGGGTAAAAGAGATTATTTGCGAAAGCGTAGCGAATGCACTTTCTAGCCACAATGTGCCCAAATAATCTGTAGATAGCTAAGCCATGATGAATGGAGTCGATTAAGATGAAGCTTTATTAACGTGATCTTAGTTTAAATATTCGGCAATATAATATTCAACAGTTAGCCTTAAGCATCACGAACAAAAGACTAAGCCATTCAGTCTTCATTCATCTTCTTCGTGTAAGCTAACATTAAGATATTTTGGAGAACATATGATTTATAGCCAATTTCAAAACAATCCGATGCAGAATCGATTTTCAGGCACTCGCGGTTGGTTAGCTTTCGTTATCGGTCTAGCCTTTATGACACTAGCGCTAGTCGCATTGCCATTTTTACTATTATTTGGCGCTATTACTTTCATCGCACTCAGCCTATTTGGCAGAGTATTCTTAAAGCGTCAACTTGCACGTTTTCAGAAACAACAGGCGACTCAAGAGTTTCATAGCCAAAGTGACGAGTTTCAAGAGACTATTTTCAAAGAGACAGCCTCTACTCCCCGTAAAGGCCGTACATTTGAACACAACCCAAATGAGCCGCTTTAACTAAAACTTAGCTAGAGCTTAGCTAGAGGTTAACTGGGATTTAACTGGAGCTTTTTAGTTCGGCGAACTAATAAGCCAAGCCGTTAAACAAGCATATCAGACGCGTTAAGAGGCCTAGATAATAGGGCTTCAAAGCGCGTCCATTTGTCTGCATTAGTTTCAGCTTTAGCCTGTACCCAAGCAGCGACAGCATCTTCACCTACGCTATAATTAATCACATACGAGCGGTTACGATCGAAGAACTGCACTCGTTGTTTAGCGCGAGAGTCTGGGTACAAAGCACCATCAATCAACATCTTTTCAGCGGTTTCAACATCGATTTGCTTGTCAGTTAAGCGCTGGCTAACATAGTTTTCATAGTAGCCAAGTTTCTTGACCAGCTTTAATACCTTATGAAATAAGGCTAAATCCCCTTCTAATCCAGCAAGCGGCATTAACACATCACGCTCAAAAGCCAACACCTCTTCATCAGACATGATCAAACTCAACGCATAGTTTGCACTGCCCTCTGAAAGGTAGGAAATCGGGCTGTATAGCGGATAAATAGCATATTCTAGCCATTGCTTAGCTTTGACCAACTTCTGCTCTTGTAAGACATTAAATACATGATGTCCTGGATAGCCTTCATGAGAAGCTAGCTCTAAGTAACGCTCAATTCCTAAAGGTTGATCTTGATTTAGCTGGATTAAACTATGGGAGCTTCCCTTGTACCAGTTATATGCCGTCCATACTTTGTCATTCACATATTCAATTTCAAAACTCTCGTTTTCGGGCAAGTCCATATGCTGACAAGTGAGCCTTCTAGCAATATCAACTGAGGCGGTAAATACTGCCGCAGCCTTATCTTTAGGCACAATAAACTGAGATTTAAACTGATTAAAACGCTCTGTCAGTGTGCCTTCCCCAGGTATTAGGGATGCGATATCGGCTAACACCTGCTGGTGCTCGACTAATGAATAGGGACTTAAATGACAGTCGTACAAAGCAATGGCTTCTTCATTAAAGCTCAGTTGTTTACCTTGTAAAAAATTAAGATATGCACCGATAGAGTGCCATTGAGTCTTTAAGAATTGATAGCGTTCGATGAGCTCGCCTGCCGTCAGTTGTGGTGACAAGCTCGCTAACAACTCTGAACCTAATTGATGCTGATGCTGCAGATCTGCTAACGGTTGCCAGTAGGTTTCTTTCTGCCACTCTTTTGGCCCATAGTACGCGTCCACATAATAACAATCATGCTGACCGACAGCCAAAACGAGCTTGATATAGTGCTCAGCGAACTGATTAAGCGAATCTTGTTGTACGTCAAATGATAAGATTGAAGCACTGATTTGTTCAGTATCAAAGTGTGGCAAAAGAACTCCTAGCGAGTAAGTTGATAATCAAAACTACCGCAAAAGTATACAGTATACAATATAGCTAGTCGATTAATCGTTCTGACTAACTAGTCAGCTCACATGTAAAGTAATAGGTACTGCAGGCTTAGATGTTTAAAGGCTTGAGGATAACAATATGGGGATATAATAAGACATTGAACATGAACAAAACTCATTAATTTACCCAAGATAATTCAACCTTAGGTGCGACTCTAGCGTCCTGTAATGATATTTTTTCACTGAAACTGCATAGTTATTCTGAATATAATTCAATTGGTACTAATGGATTTAGCGCTAATCGCAATTTAATAGCGACTGTTTTAGAGGCTCATATAGAGCCAAGCTGGTGTCATCTAGCCCTAGACGCCCAAAAATGACTAGTCTGTAGGCTCAGATAATAGCTCTGCCGCTTTGTTTAATGACACCCGTTCTTCTTGTGAATCAGTCACCGCTAATACAGCATCAACTTGTTGCGCCAATGAGCCCCATAAAGGCAAGATCACCTCTAACTCAGCTTGATTCGCGCGCTCGCGTGCCATTTTAAGCAACGCAGCAGCAGATACCACATCAATACGCCCTAAAATACCATCGGCAAGGGCAATACTCAGCTCAATCATAGCTGGCACGCTATGACCGTATTTAATCACTTCACGTAAATAAGATTCAGCCTGCGACAGGTCCTGGCCAAGCGAGTTGTCGTCATGCAGCATACTTTGCGCGCACGATAACATAGCGTCTACCTGACCTTGCTCTGCCGCTTCCGCCATCCAATAGGCACTCTTTACACTATCTTGATCACAACCTTCACCGCGAGCTAGCATTAAGGCTAAATGAAATTGCGCATGAGGAAATCCGGCCTGTGCAGCGCGATGAATATACTTATAGGCAGCAGGAAAATTATCTTGCTGATAATAAAGCACCCCAAGATTAGCCATCGCTTCAGACTGCTCAAGCTTAGCCGCTTGGCTCAAATATTTTTCAGCCTGCTTAAGATCGATACTAAATTGTTCACTGCCAACCAAATAGAAATAGCCGAGCAAGGCCATCGCGTTTGCAATACCGGCATCAGCAGCCTCAGCAATGGCTAACTCTCCGGCCGCTACGTCCGTGTCTCCACTATAGCCATGGATTAAAGACACACCATGTTCATACAGGGCATTTAACTCTTTCGTCGAGGCTTGGGTGAACCAATAGCTTGCTTGCTTTAGTGAAGCGGTAGAGCGATCTTCAACCGCCTCTTTGCCGCTATCTTGCAATGACTGCTCCTGCTCACGCTGCATCAATGCCCGGGTTTTTAGCGACATACCCACTAAGTACTGAGACTCAGGGTCGCGCTCCATCACCGCGCGATAACAAAGATCTCGACCCGCTAAAGAATCAAAATCTTCGAAGTAATAGTCGGGCTTATCTTGTTTGGTTACCGCCACAAACAGCGATTCAACCAAAGATAGAAGCTGCTTGATCGAACGTTCACTTAATTGCTGTAGTTGCTCTGGAGTAAGGTGATATTTTTCAGGGTGGGCGCCACGGTTGCCATCGCTTCTAAGCTTATGCAATGCACGGGTGGTTTTAACATCGATAAGTCGGCGTTGATTCAACTGCTCGATTCGGTCATAGAGGTTGGGGCTTTCAAAGTGAACCTTCTTCGGCTCAGCCAGAAGACTCGTTAGCTTATGACTGAAGCTACGAACATGCAGTAGCGCCTGCGTAGGCACATCTTTTACGTAGCTTTTAGCCTTGCGATAATCCTCGCCTAACTCCGCTGAAAACAGACTTACGAATTCAATATCGTTCAACAAGACGTTTACCCCTAACTACTACCGAAACAGTGTCGCCGCGAACTAGAGTCGCAATGTTCGACTAACACGCTAACCTTGCTGTGATTGACTCAAAAGTAAAACACAGCAGCATTAACCCAACGCCAATTAGTCCGCGTTATTTTCATTCTCTTGGACGTTACCAGGCGTTTCAGGAGTCGGGCGAGACACCATATACAAACGGAATAATGCAACGTTCACAAACAGGCCGAAAAATGCCACCAGCACTTCGCCAATGAGCTGCACAGGGATACCGCCTAACTGGGTAACTTGTGCCAACATTCCACCAAATAGCGACAATGGAATGTATAGCAACAACACGACTATCGTTTTAAGTACGATAGGGCCACTAAAACTAAAGCTACGTTTAATGGCTTCCATTGGCGTAAGCCTTTCAACCACAACCATAAAGTTGACGAAAGCTAGGCGAGCAAACAGATAAAGCGAGACAACAATACCGATAATCATCAGATTAACATTGACCGCAGCCAAAATCATAACCGGTGCAGCAACGGCCAGCCCCGAGAAAACACCCGCCAACAATAATGGCGGAACAAAGTTCAAACTGGTCTTTAAGATCATGCCATTCGTTGGACTGTGACCTTGAGAACGGATCTCTAAAAATAGGGTTAACGCAGCGATTAAGAACGAAAATACCAACAACAGCACCATCATGGCGACCATGTGGCTTGTGCCAAACTGTGGGTTTTCAAGATCCGCTGCACTAATTTCTAAACTTAGCCATAGTTGTATACCAACTTGTACAAATAAGATTGGCACGAACAAAAATGCTAACTGACTAATATTGTTTCGAAAAAAGTTAAAAGCTTGAGTCATAATTGCTGACAATGGCATAGGGTTTTCCAACAGATAAAATTCAATAACATGAGTTACCGCTAAGGATACCCAAGTTTATAAATTATTGCACAATTCAAATCACGAATTAGTTTGCCGCCTGAAACAAAAAAAATGCAAACAAATTGTTAAAAACGCTAGAATAGACAAAATATAAACAACTAAGGATAGCCCAGATGAAATTAACGACAGCAAGTTTGCTTACCATTAGTGCCTTATTGAGCGCGCCCGCAAGTGCAGGAATTTTAGACCAACTCGGTCAAGTCACTGAAACTGCGACAACCCAAACCGGACAAGAGCAATCGAGCGATTTAGTCGGTACGGTCATGTCACAACTAGGCTTGAGCCAGACCCAAGCAGAAGGTGGTTTAGGCAGTTTACTTTCACTGGCAAAAAGCTCTTTAGGCAGCTCTGATTTTAGCTCAATAGCCGATTCAATTCCTGGTGTTGATGGCCTGCTAGGGGCTGCACCAAAGCTTGATAGCGATTCAGGCGTGTCTGGTCTATTATCAAAAGCAGGCGGATTGGGTGAGTCACTACAAGGCGGTGCGATGGTGTATGACGCTTTTGAAAAACTGGGGATTTCAAAAGAGTTAGCTGCACCTATGGTCGATATAGTAAAAGGCTATTTAGATACTAACGGCAGTTCTGGTACATCTGATCTATTAATGAAAGGTCTTAACGCTATCTTATAAGTGCCTTTTCGCCTTCCCAGTTATCTCTCATATAACCGGGAAGGAACTCTTAGGGCAAATAGCGTTCTAAATATCATTAATAGCCAGCCCCTCTTCATTTTTAGGAGCCAATATGATTGCAAAGCTCAAACAGTTTTTTGCTAATCCGCAGGTCAGACTCTCTGATGAAGAGCGCACCGAGCATTTAAATTTAGCAGCGGCAAGCCTACTGCTTGAGGTGGTAATGGCTGATGACAGCGTGTCAGAGCAAGAGAATCAGTTACTTCCTGAACTGCTAACCACCACATTGAATCTAAGCAGTAACGACGTACAAAGCTTGATTCGTGATGCTAAACAATCACAAGAAAAGTCCACCTCTCTCTATGAGTTTACTCAAGCGATTAATGACAATTTCGATGTAGAACAAAAACAGCAGCTTATCTTAGCTATGTGGCAGCTTGCTTATGCTGATGGGCATTTATGTCGATATGAAGACCAAATTATTCGCCGCACCGCGGAGCTTTTATATTTACGCCACAGTGAACTGATCCAGATGCGAAATATCGCCATGGAGCAACAAGACGGCCCCACTTAGGCTTATCCACTTTTAGAGTCAAGTCTCACTCTAGGCCGCGCCAATCTTGCTAGGTTAAATCTTACCGACACAAGCTAAAACACGGTAATAACAAGTAAACGATAATAAAGAGTAGCTCGGCTTTACTATAATCGAATGTGGTAACTCATATTGTTGAGAACACACTTGCACAGCTTTAAGCCCATGCAGCATACCGACACATTCAGCAGAGCCTATAAGCTTAGCCATCAAAGCCGATTTATGCTGCCTTAAAGGCTCTTGAGTAAATCATAACCCCCTTCAGAAAACGCTAATATTTACAGATTTAAAAGGGGATCCCTCCCCATTTCTTACGCAACCTTAGCCAACTTTTGCTGCTCATATAGCGCTTGAGCAAGCGTGAGTTTTTCACTCAACAGATTAGACAACGCCTTAGAAAAATCATTCTCATGGGACTGATGATACTGCAAAAAGTAGGTATAGCTTTCGCGATCGCGATTAGGGAATAGCACCTGATTATAAAAATCCGTTGCATCGATATAATCGATATCATTCCGGTTATTAAAGTACAGATGAGAGAAGATGGAGGCTGTCCAACAAACGTCATCGCATTTAGCAAGATGGTTGAGCGCCATAGCTAAGCTCGTCGTTTTAAAGCTCACTTTAAGGTCTAAACCGTGCTCTTTTGTATAACTCTCAAACCAATGATCAGCTAAGCCCACTTTAGAGTAGTTAATAAAAACAAGCTTATTTTTAAGTAGATGGCTCAGCGTCAACTCTTTCTCAAATAATGAGTGACCCTTCTTAGCGGCTAAGAAGTAATACTGTACATCACCAACCTTTACGTTATGTACTAAATCAGACGCTTTAGAGTTAACGGTGATCGCATAGTCAACCTTCCCTTGAGCCAGTAACTCTTGAACATTATCGCTCCAAGGCTGAATGCTTACAGACATGTCTAGCCCTTGGCACTGACAAATTTCAGCAATCGATTCAACCAAGAATCCAGATAAATGCTCCTGAGCCGCTATAACCAATTGATTTTTCTTAGGCAGCTGAGCTGTCACATCAGCCATTTGTTCATAAGCTTGAACAATAGATTTAGCGATCGGATATATCCTATCCGCCATACTATTAGGCTCAACACCGTATTGGCGCCTAACAAACAAATCATCACGGATCACTTCACGCATGTTGCTTAAGGCGCGGCTCACCTTTGGTTGTGTCGTACTCAGTTTCTGGGCCACAACCGAACCATTTTTAAACTCGACTAAACCCACAAACACCTTAAGAGTAAAATAGTCTAACTTCGAAAGTTCCTTACGCATCAAGCCCTTGCCTAAAAAAAACATTTTATTAATTATTGTATACAAATTATAACACTGAAAAGTATACGATTTTGATACGCCAATCACATCTATACCTAATTATAGGTACAAAAGAACCAAGTAATAACGATGCTTATTAACGCTTAACAAAATGCTTAGTACAGAAAACTCTCGAGTGATCATACTCCTTTAGCCTAAAGCAAGTTAAACTAAGGCTATCAATGAGATGGTAATTATCTATGCAAACTGAACACACAGCTGAACTGAACCTACTTTGGGGATCGTTAATTTTAGAAGAACTGGCCCGCCTGGGTGTAAAACACGTCTGTATGGCGCCAGGTTCCCGTTCCACCCCATTAACTCTGGCGGCGGCAAAACAGTCGAAGCTCAGCCAACATATTCACTTTGATGAAAGAGGCCTAGGCTTCATGGCACTAGGCTTAGCTAAAGCAAGCCAAGCGCCTGTTGCGATTATTACCACGTCAGGGACTGCAGTCGCTAACCTTTACCCTGCGGTGATAGAAGCCTGGCTCACCCATGTTCCATTAATCGTTCTATCTGGCGATAGACCGCCTGAGCTTATCGACTGCGGCGCTAACCAAGCCATTATTCAACCTGCTATTTTTGCCCAGTATGCCAAACAGCTGAATTTGCCGACACCCGATATGAACATCGCGCCGCAAGCGCTACTGAGCATGTTAGATGACGCGGTGTGTAACCAATCACAACCCGTACACATCAACTGTATGTATCGAGAGCCGCTGTATCCAAACGAGCCTAGTGTCGACTTTTCACGTTACTTAGCGCCTATTGCAAAGTGGCAGCAGCAAACGACGCCGTATAACCAGTTCGCTGTGATGAATGTTGGTCAGATGCCAGCAGCGGATGCTCTCGCACGTTTTGTTCACGGTAAAGGGGTGATTGTTGCTGCAACACTCGCGCCAGAGCAACAACCAGAGCAGCTCATCGCGCTCGCACAAAAACTGGGCTGGCCCATTGTCACCGATGCGCAATCGCAACTGCGACAGCACGGCGGCGCAATTGGCAATATCGACCAATTACTGCTGCAGCCAAAATCTAAAGCCTTATTAGCCCAGGCTGAAAAAGTGATTGTGTTTGGCGGTCGTATTCTGTCAAAGCGTTTGATTAGCTATCTAAATGATCAAAATTGGAAAGATTACTGGCAAGTATTGCCGCAGCAGCAACGGCTTGATCCAAGCAATAAACCTAAGCAGGTTTGGATTGCCCCGGCCCATCAGTTTGCCGCGCTCGCTTGGCCAAGATCGTCTCAAGCTAACTGGGCATTAAACCTAGTACAGTTTAACGATGATCTAGAAACCCTCTACCAGCAACAGATAGATAACGCAGACTTTGGTGAAGCGCAAACCATTCGCGCTATCGCCAAGCGCCAAAGCCGAGAACAACAGCTGTTTATCGGTAATAGCTTACCAATAAGGCTGTATGACATGTTCGCGCCTATCACCACCAGCGGCGTTCAGGTTTTCACTAACCGCGGAGCCTCTGGCATAGACGGCCTACTCGCCACAGCGTGTGGTATTGCCAAAGCCGAAGGTAAACCAACGACGCTGATTATTGGTGATATTTCTGCGCTGCATGATCTTAATTCGCTGGCCATTGCCCGCAGTGTGACCAGCCCGCTGGTAATTGTGATCCTCAATAACGATGGCGGTAATATTTTTAACCTTTTACCCGTTCCCAATGAGCAGCTACGAAGTGACTACTACCGCTTATCACACGGACTTGAATTTGGTTTCGGCGCTGCCATGTTCGGCCTAGCCTACAATCAGGTCGACTCGTTAACTGATTTTATTGAGTCCTATGAGTACGCCATGACGTATTCGGGCCCCTCAGTCATTGAAGTCACGGTTGCCCAGAATCAAGCCAGTGAACAAATAGCGCAACTAGCCAGCTGGGTAAAACAAAACTGATGCTGAGCTATCGCTGCGCGGGTCAAATAAGCTCTCCAGCCGTGGTATTCCTGCACGGCTTTTTAGGCAGCAAAGAAGATTGGGATGAGATCGTCACTCAGTTACAAGATGATTTCTTCTGCATCAGTATCGACCTTCCCGGCCATGGCGAAAATAACCTTGAGGCTTGTCAGGCAAACCCATTCCTCTTGCCCACGCCGGGATTTAACCGCTGTGCAGAACTTATTCAAACGACCTTATCGACGCTTAATATTAGCCAATACCATTTAGTGGGCTACTCTCTTGGCGGGCGTATCGCATTGCATATCGCAAACCTGTACCCTCACCATTTACTGAGCTTGGTTTTGGAGTCTTGTCATCCCGGTTTAAAACAGGAAAGTGATAAACTTGCTCGTAAAGAGAGTGATTCAGCATGGGCATTAAAACTGGCAAACCTGCCCATTAAACGCTTTTTAGGCCTATGGTATCAGCAAGCGGTATTTAGCGATTTAACCGACGCTGAACGCGCCAACTTAATCGACAAGAGGGCGGTAAATAAGCCACAACTGCTAGCCAATTGCTATCAAGAGACCTCGCTCGCCAAGCAAGGCGACCTTTGGGATACACCCAGTCGATTAAACGTCGAGACACACTTTATAGTAGGCCATCAAGACAGTAAATTTATGGCACTGGCCAAGTGCTGGCAACAACAGCAAGCGCTAGAGTTACATTGCATTGAAGCCAGCGGTCACAATGTACACTTAGCTGACCCCATCCTCTTTAGTAAACGACTAAAACACATTTTCACCTCGACTTCTAACTCGACTTCTAACTAAAGAGTGAGCACTCAATGACAGCGACTCAACCGCAAGCAGCCCCATTAATTCTTACTCAATTGAGTCTGCATCAGTTTGCTATCGACCTAACTAAGCCGCTGCCAGTAGGCAAGCAGCGCATTGAGCAGCGCCAAGGCTTAGTACTCACTGGAACAATTATGACAGCCGAAGGCGATAGGCAAGAGTCGGTTGAGATCTCACCGCTTAGCGGCTCCGACAGCCAGGGGCAAATGATTGCAGGTTTTAGCCGTGAGACATTAGCAGCGGTTAGCCAGCAACTCATTGAAATATTGCCATTGCTGCATCTGCAGCCAGTCGATAAGCTGTTAGACATTGCCGAGCAAAGCGCAATCGCTAATCAATATCCCGCACTCGCTTATGGCCTTAGCCTGCTGCACGGCAAACTGCACGGCAAGTTAGACAGTCACCTAATAACGCCACGTACCGTGCCGCTTATTTATCGTTATGCCGATGAACCGCTTAACGCCATCGCAGATAAAGTCCGCTCTTTGCCTAAAACCGTTTTTGCCGTAAAAGTTAAAGTCGCCCAGGACTCTGTTGAAGATGAGATAAAGCTTATTCATCAAATACTCGCGATTCGACCCGATCTAAAGTTACGTTTAGATGCTAATCGCGGCTTTAGCCTAGAGCAAGCCATCGAGTTTGCCGCCTGCATACCATTTAATAGCATTGAGTACATTGAAGAGCCTTGCCAAAACCCTGACGATAACAGTACTTTTTATCAGGCGGTTGAGATGCCTTGGGCGTTAGATGAATCACTCAATAGCCCAGATTATCAATTTACCATGCAACCAGGGCTAACTGCGCTAATCATCAAGCCGATGCTGCTTGGCAGCATCGAAAAACTGCAGCAGCTCATTGATACCGCAGAGCTACATGGTGTGCGCTGTATGTTAAGTTCGAGCTTAGAAGCCAGTTTAGGCATTGACGCGATAGCTCGCTTAGCCACTATCATCACGCCAGATGAAATCCCCGGCATCGATACACTCAGCGCCTTTAGCCAAGACTTGCTGGTCGATTCAGGTAAAAACGACTGCTTAGGCTTAGACGATTTGACGCTACTTATCGCACACAAGTAAGCAGCTAACGTTTACGGCTACTCAGACCACTCACTTTGGTCACCAAGCTGGTGCCACACGGGCTAAATAACGGCTAGTTAAACGGATAAATGCATGCAAGCTGATACAGTGTCACCCATCCACAACATCGCGCAGCGTCACGGCGCTAGCGCAGCCTACAAATTTGCCGGTAAAACGGTGAGCTATCAGCAGCTAAGTCAGCAAGTTATCGCGATTACTCAGCAGTTATCAAAGCTTGGGCTACAAAAAGGCGACCGCCTCGCCTGCATCAGTCATAACAGCCCACAGCTTGCTGTACTCTATTGGGCCTGTGTCGACAGCGGCATCCTCTTTTGCCCCATATCACCGCGCTTTGCTGCCAACCAAGTGGTTGAATTGATGCAAACCCACAGCTATCACCACTACTGGCTTGCAGTTAATAGTTCGGTGGACTCGACGCTGAGTCAGGCCTTAAGCAATCAAAACCAGTTTGAGTCAGTTGTTTTAGATTTTACCCGCCAAAGCAAAAAGTCAGCGCAATCGCTTGAGCCCCATGTCGCCGTTAACGCCATTCTCACCTCAGGCAGCAGCGGCACACCCAAAGCCGCCGCCCATAGCCTAGCCAATCATATCGCCAGTGCGGCTGGTTCGAGTGAGTTAATCAAACTGACAAATGACGATAGCTGGTTACTGTCGTTGCCGCTGTTTCATATTGGCGGACTCGCCATTTTAAACCGCTGCGCCCTCGCGGGGGCGTGTGTGGTATTTGAAGACAAGCAGCTATCTTTAGCCCAGCAACTTAGCCGAGACAGCGTTACTCACCTGTCGTTAGTCAGCGCGCAACTGCAGCAGCTTCTATCTGCCGATAGCTACAGCTTAAGCCAAGTCAAAGCCATGTTACTCGGCGGCGGCGCTATCTCAGCCGACCTGCTTACAAAGCTTGGCCAATTAAAAATTAAGGCCTACACCAGCTACGGCATGACAGAAATGGGATCGCAGATCAGCACCGGCATCGCCCGCACTGACGGCTCAAGCGGCAAGCTGTTATCGGGGCGAGAGCTTAAGGTTATCGGCGGTGAAATATGGGTAAAAGGCGAGTGTTTGTTTTTGGGTTATTTAGCCAAAGAGGGCTTTAATCTGCCGCTCGATAAAGACGGCTGGTTCTACACCAAAGATTTAGGCCACTTTGATGATAACCGTAATCTATGCATCGACGGCCGCGCCGACAACATGTTTATCAGCGGCGGCGAAAACATCCAACCCGAAGAGATAGAAACGGCACTCAAGCAGCATCCGTTAATCGTTGACGCCATTGTATTCCCTGAGGACGATGCCAAGTTTGGCAACCTGCCAGCAGCCATACTTAAACTTAACGAGAGTAAGCTTAACGAGAGTAAGCTTGATAACTCTCTCAGCCGTATGCCTGACGAAGCAGAGTTAACCGTGTTCTTAGCCGACAAGATCGCCCGCTTCAAGCGACCAAGGCGTTATTACCCTTGGCCAGAGGTTAGCAGCGCCGGAATTAAGGTTATCCGTAAACAGGTGATTGCCGCAGTTAATCTCGCGAAATAGTGAGTTGAATTTCAGTCAACAGTTGATACTTCAATCAAGCTTCGCTTGATAAAGGTCGTGAGCTTCCAGCTCACACTTGGCCAAGAAGGGGTCAACAGCAACCCCCTCTTGGATCTCCCCTGCCGCCCCGACGAACTTGTTTCCCTTGTGCTTATGGATAAATCACTAACGCTTCCGATGGGGCATCCTGCCCCGCGAAAGCTAACCCGACATCCCTGTCGGGTTTACGCGATTTAATCCAACGCACTACGGCAAGTTCGATGGGGATTATGATATTTTATTCAACTAATACAGATGCTTTCATTTTTATGAAGTCAATAAACAGAAAATATTGAACTAGAAAAACGTTAATCCAAGCCCACACGTGAAGCATACTTAGTGAAACTTTCGAACTGACCAATAGTGTTAAAAGCCAAGAGCAAAAAAAAGTTGCAACGAAAGCTAACACTCCAATCCACCACTCTCTATAAATTGAAAGTATAATTGCAGGCCCAAAAAGCATTAAAAATGAATATATAGTTTGTATAGGGCTCATCATTAGACCTCAAATAAAAAAGTGACACATTAACCCTAACTATTTGTCTTAAGTGAATGATTTATTACACCAACAGGCAGATTTTGCATGAAAGTACAGAATACCAATTCCCCATCGAAGTTGCCGAAGTACGCAGATGAAAATGCCGTGGAACCATCATGGATGATGGTTCAGGCTCGGAGGGACATGGATGTCCTATCTGAGCCGTTAGGCAATTTTTATTGGAGTATGAGGCTCGTATCTAATGCATGTAACTTCGTCGGGGCGTCATGGTGGATGCAAGGAGGATAAGGACGAGCAGTCCTCCTTGCCCGTGTGTGAGCTGGAAGCTCACGACTTTTGTCAGGCGCAGCCTGATGCATTAGCAATGCGGGGCGAAGCGCCACGACCTTTATCAAGCGCAGCTTGATTGCTAACACTTGTTAGACGAAGTCTAACTTAAAGGTCAGGCGCAGCCTGATATGTGGCATGACCACGACCCTTATCAAACGAAGTTTGATTGATACAGAGTTACCTACAAGTCTGGGTAAATTCCAGACCTAAATGTTCCAGATATAAAGCCAAAAGCTGCCCATCCATGGGCTTTTGGCATAAAATCCCCAGACATAAAGCCAAAAGCTATCCATCCATGGGCTTTTGGCATAAATGTTCCAGACATAAAAAAACCTGCTTGGGTAAGCAGGTTTCAATTATTCATAAAGTCTCTAAAACTGATAATGGAATTAAACTTCCATACAGCCCTTAAGCTTGTTCATTGCATTCTTTTCCAACTGCCTGATACGTTCAGCCGACACTTGGTAAGTCGATGCTAACTCTTGCAATGTGGTCTTATTTTCATCTAACCAACGCGCTTTAAGAATATGTTGGCTACGCTCATCAAGCGTCTTGATTGCCGATAGCAAACGCGCTTGGTTATTCTGTTCCCAGTTGTCATTTTCAACTTGAGAAGCAAGATCCGATGAGTGGTCTTCAAGATAATGCATAGGGGCATAATCGTGCTCATCGTCGTTATCGCTCGCGAGATCAAATGCAGGATCTTGCGCTGCCATACGTGATTCCATTTCGGTCACGTCAGCTTTCGATACACCTAAACTTTCAGCGACCATGCCAACTTCGCTATCACTAAACCAGCCTAAACGCTTTTTAGCTTTGCGAATATTAAAGAACAACTTGCGCTGTGCTTTTGTCGTAGCCACTTTGACGATGCGCCAGTTTTTAAGCACATACTCATGAATTTCAGCTTTAATCCAATGCACGGCAAACGATACCAAGCGTACACCCACATCTGGGTCGAAACGCTTAACCGCTTTCATCAGGCCGATATTACCTTCTTGAATTAAGTCTGCTTGCGGTAAACCATAGCCAGAGTAACCTTTAGCAACATGCACAACAAAACGTAAGTGCGACATAATCAACTGTTTCGCAGCCTGTAGATCACCCGTTTCTTGCAGACGCTTCGCTAGCTCATATTCTGTATCAGCTTCCAACATCGGAATGTTGTGTGCCGAATGAACATAAGACTCGAGGCTTCCACTACTTTGGGGAATCATTAATGCCATTGATTGCGTTTGATTCGTCATTTACGCTCCTGCTACTTTTTTACTAAAGGTCTAACTAAAAATCTACTCGCGGATCCACTCTTTACAGAAATGGACTGTGAACTATCGACTAATTGACAAAATATGTCAACTATCGCACTTATTATCTGAATTCAGGCCTAAAATGCCTCAATCCGAGCGAAGTAATATGCTTCAAGCATACCGGCAAAATATTACACCTAGCTATGGGCAACGCAAATTAAACAAAGTTCATCTTTTAAACGCTGCCCGATACCCCTTACGAGGGTTCAATCGCTCTTAAATGTTGGCGCACAGATAGATATGAGCCTAACCACCCCAAGAACGAAGCGAGCAAGACTAACTGCCCTAATTCGCCAAAGGTGAGTGACTCCATATTTAGCTCGCTGCCATATAAACCGAGTAACTCTGCTAGCGCTGAGTCTAAATACCACACTAATAAGTTGATGATAATCCATGCCAGTATACCGCCTATAACCCCATACCAAATTCCGGTATAGAGAAATGGGCGCTGAATAAAGGCTTCGGTTGCCCCAACCAGTTTCATGACTTCGATTTCGGTACGGCGATTCATAATCGCTAAGCGAATCGTGTTACCAATAACCAAAACCACGGCTAATACTAGTAGCGCAGCAATCGCTAGTACAGTCCGCTCTAATAATTTAACGACCGCTTGTAAGCGTTCTAGCCACTCTATATCTAATCGGCCAAAGCTAACTTCTGCTTCTTGCTCAAGTTTACGCAGCAGTTCTCTTGCTCCTGCTGGGCTTGAATATTTAAGACTCGGCGTGACCATCACCACGGCAGGCAAAGGGTTAGAATCTAAATAAGATAACGCCTCACCAAAACCAGATAAACGTTGGAACTCTTCTAACGCCTGATCGCGATTAATGTAACTGACATTGCTCACTTCAGGGTAAACCTTCAAGCGAGTAATCAAACTTTGAATCACTTTTTCACTGCGGCCTTCATCGATAAATAACGATATTTCAGCGGCACTATTCCAAGATTCGGTAATGGTTTCTGCATTTTTAACTAATACCTGCAACGCAGCAGGCAGACTTAAGCTAACGCCGAGTACAGCCATCGTCATGATTGACGAAACGGGGTTACGCCACAGCTCACCCATGCTTGCCATGGCATGCTGAATGTGACGAATAAAAAACATCACGATTCTGCCTGATAGAGGTAATTTACTACGGTTTATCTGAGGTTTCTGGCTCATTATCGTTCCTCAGTACTGCCAAAGTGAATATTCGGACTCAACTCTTCTGCGCCCAATACTCGACCTTGTTTAAGCGTTAACGTACGGTATTTCATTCGCGCAATTAAACCTAGGTCGTGAGTTGCGATTAGCACTGTAGTGCCAGCATCATTGAAGGTTTCGAATAAACGCAGAATATCCATTGATAGCTTAGGATCTAAGTTACCCGTTGGTTCATCGGCGAGTAGCAGAGGCGGCTTGTTTACAATCGCTCGGGCAATGCCAACACGTTGCTGCTCACCACCTGACAACATGATCGGGTTATGGCGCTCTTTGCCATATAAGCCCACCATATCTAGAGCTCCAGCAACACGCTTGCGGATCTCGCCAATAGAAAAGCCTTCGATGATCAATGGCAAAGCCACGTTATCGAACACGCTCTTATTCATCAGTAGATGATGGTTTTGAAAAATCATACCGATATCGCGGCGCAAATAAGGTACCTGCGAGCGAGTGACTTTAGCGATATCGTGACCATTAATCGAAACGCGACCAGCGTTAGCTCTTTCGATAACGGTGATCAGCTTGAGCAGCGTACTCTTACCTGCGCCAGAGTGGCCTGTTAAAAAAGCCATCTCACCGCGCTTTAGATGAAAATTCACATCCGAGAGGGCTTTTTGCCCGCCGGGATAGACTTTACTTACCTGCTCAAATCGAATCATTAATTAGATTTCTTGTTAGTTGGTATGAAAAGCACCCATCAGGGTGCTTATTTTTACTGCTATCGCGTTAACGCCACTATAAAGCTAACGTTATTTCGCGTCTTTGTCGTCTTTTGTTTGGCTAAATAAGGCTTCAATAAAGTCTTTCGCGTTAAAGGTACGTAGGTCATCAATCTGCTCACCCACGCCGATATGACGGATAGGGATGCTAAACTTATCCGCAATCGCAAAAATCACGCCGCCTTTAGCGGTACCATCCAACTTGCTGATGGTAATCCCGGTCACACCTACAGCTTCTTGGAACAGCTGTGCCTGACTAATCGCATTCTGACCCGTGCTCGCGTCTAAGGTTAACATCACCTCGTGCGGCGCAGCCTCATCTTGCTTTTTCATCACTCGAACGACTTTCTTCAACTCGTCCATCAAATGCGCTTTGTTTTGTAAGCGACCCGCTGTGTCGGCAATTAATACGTCAACATTACGTGCGCGAGCAGCTTGCAGTGCATCAAACAGTACCGATGCACTATCGGCGCCAGTATGCTGGGCAATAACTGGAATATCGTTACGCTGACCCCAAACTTGTAACTGCTCAACGGCTGCAGCGCGGAATGTGTCACCCGCAGCCAACATCACCGACTTACCTTGTTCTTGGTACTGCTTAGCAAGTTTACCAATAGTCGTCGTTTTACCTACGCCGTTCACACCCACCATTAAGATAACAAATGGACCATCGGCGTTTTCTGGTATTAACGGAACAGAAACCGGATCGAGTATCTTTTGCATCTCTTCGCGCAGTAAATCATATAGCGCTTCGCCATCTTTTAGCTGCTTGCGGCTAGCCTGCTCGGTTAAGTTCTTAATCAAGCGCGTAGTTGTTTCAACGCCGACATCAGCAATCAATAACTGCTCTTCTAGCTCTTCGAAAAGATCATCATCGATTTTTTTACCGCTAAATAAACCGATAAAGCCACTACCAATACTTTCACTAGTACGCTTTAGGCCACGCTTAAGGCGAGCAAATAAGCCCTCTTTAACCGGTTTAGCTTGAGGTTCTGGTTGTTGTTCTTCTGCCGCTTCTAGTTGTGCGTCTTGCTCTGCAGCAACTTCCGCTGCAATGCGCTCAGCTTCAATACGCTCAGCTTCAATACGCTCAGCTTCAATACGCTCAGCTTCAATACGTTCAGCTTCGATACGCTCAGCTGCAATACGTTCAGCTGCAATACGTTCAGCTTCGATACGCTCAGCTTCGATACGCTCAGCTTCAATACGCTCAGCTTCGATACGTTGAGCTTCGATACGTTCAGCTGCAATACGTTCAGCTTCGATACGTTCAGCTGCAATACGTTCAGCTTCGATACGTTCAGCTGCAATACGCTCAGCTTCGATACGTTCAGCTTCAATACGTTCAGCTTCAATACGTTCAGCTTCTATACGCTCAGCTGCAATACGCTCAGCTTCGATACGTTCAGCTTCAATACGCTCAGCTGCAATACGCTCAGCTGCAATACGCTCAGCTGCAATACGCTCAGCTTCGATACGTTCAGCTTCAATACGTGCAAACTCAGCATGCTCTGTAGCCAATTTTGCAGTTTCAACGCGCTGAGCTTCAACTTGAGCAAACTGCTCAGCGGCCAATTGTGCGGTCACTCTTGCAGCTTCTAATTCAGCAGCCTGTTCAGCGGCTAACTTTTCTACTGCTAATTGCTCTGCTGCTCTTGCCGCTTCTGCACGTTCGATCTCTACTCGTGCAAGTTCAATACGTTCAGCTTCCGCTTGTTCAGCCTGACTTTGAACTGCTTGGGCTTGAACTGCTTGCTCTGCTGCAGCTCTTGCCGCTTCAATATGTACAAGTTCAGCACGTTCAGCCGCTAGCTTGTCTGTCTCAGCCTGCTGCTCCGCTGCTCTTTGAGCCTCGGCCTGTTCTGCAGCAATACGCTCAGCTTCAACTTGAGCAGCAACTCTTTGAGCTTCTACTTGAGCTATTTGCTCTGCTACAACTTTTTCAGATTCGATGCGCTCGGCTTCAATACGCTCAGCTTCAACTTGAGCAGCAACTCTTTGAGCTTCTGCTTCTGCCTGCTCCGCAGCTAAGCGAGCCTCTTCTGCGACTTTTTCATTTTCTGCCTGTTCGGCAGCGATGCGCTCTGCTTCAACTCTTTCAAGTTCAAGTTTTTCAGCTTCTAGTTTCGACGCTTCTGCAGCTTGCGCTTCATCTTTAGATTTATCCTTGCGGAACCAGGAAAAAAAACCTTTCTTTGCCATGTGTTATACCGGTGCTCAAATAGCTGTACATAAATGCATTAGGGTGGAGGACGTTATATCAAAATTACGTTCAAATTACGCTGATAAAAACAGCAAGAAAGCGATTATAGAGGATTCCGCCTACTGCTTTTTACCTTTTAGCTGTGCTTTGATATAAAATAACGACCTAAATTCAGACGGCATAGTCTACCACTTTCTTTCATCAGGCAAAATCACGAGGACACCATGGTCAAAAAAAGACCTTCTAGCGGTCAAGTTAGGATTATCTCAGGCCAGTGGCGATCTCGAAAATTGCCCATTCACGATCTCGAGGGCTTGCGCCCAACGACAGATCGTGTGCGCGAAACGCTTTTTAACTGGATAGCAAATGATGTACGCGGTGCCCGTGTTCTAGATTGCTTTGCAGGCAGTGGCGCATTAAGCCTTGAATCACTTTCTCGTTACGCAAGTTACGCTAAAATTTTTGAGCTACAAGCTCAAGCCGCTAAGCAGCTTGTGGCTAACCTCGCCACACTAAAGTGCGACAATGCCGATGTCATCAAAGGCGATAGCCTAGCCCTGCTTGCCAATAAGCCAAGTGAAGGTTTTGACCTAGTGTTTATCGATCCGCCTTTTAGAAAAGCCCTGGCTGAGAAAAGCATTGCGCTTATCGAACAGCATCAGTGGCTAAATGACGATGCGTTGATCTACGTTGAAACAGAAAGTGAAATCGCGATGCTAAGCGTGCCCACAAGCTGGAGCTTGCTAAAAGAGAAAAAAGCGGGCCAAGTGATTTATCGCTTGTATCAATACTCTGCACAAGCAGCGTTTGAAGAAGAATCTAATGACTCAAATAGCGATACAGAGGAAGCGCACTAAATGAAAGCCATGTTAATTCTAGGAAAAGTTGTCACTGCATTTGCTTGGTTAATGATGCTGTATAACTTAGTTTCGCCCTTTGAAGGCGGTATTGCGGTGGCGCTAAATATCCTGTTTGCAATGACAATATTGATGCACTGCTTTCAAACCTTTATTTTCCATAGTTTGTTTAGTCAGTTATTGGAACTAAGAAAACATGATTATCTGCAAGTATTCCTATTTGGCGTATTCAGCCTACTGCAGTACCGCAGACAGGTGTTGGATAAGCAGGCTAAAGCCTAGGTTCTAGGTTCTAGGTTCTAGGTTTTAGGTTTTAGGTTCTAGGTTTTAGGTTCTAGGTTCTAGGTTCTAGGTTCTAGGTTCTAGGTTCTAGGTTCTAGGTTCTAGCAAAAGTCGAAACAACACAGGCAAAACGGCATCAGCTTTTTTGCCTTTCTCGTCTTTTCCGTCAGCATAGCGTTCCGTAAGTGACGCAGTCACGCTCCCTAGGCCGCAGGCCGTTCGTCTAAGCCTTTCCTAGGACCTTTCTTCGCTTTGCATTTGTAGGTCGGCATTTATGCCGTCAAGCTTGTGCTGTTCAGTCTTGCTCAATAAGCCATTAAAATATTGATGGGCTAAAGCCCAACCTACAGAAGAAAACAGGCTTTCCCGTCTAAGCTTATCCGACCTTTACCGTCCTAGCCCTACCCGACGACGTTACCCGACTTAAAAAAACAAAAAAGCCCCAATTAAGGGGCTTTTAGCGATTTAACCTGCAGACTTAACCGTCTGGGTTGCTCTAGGCTTGTGCCTGTGTATTATCCCTTAGGATAAACGTGAGCAACACCTTTGTGACAGTCTACACAAGTCTTACGCTTGTCTTCAGCTTTCTTGAAGTTGTTAGCGTGCATTCTCTTCGCCATCTTCTTCATAGACTCAGGCTGGTTCTCGTAGATACGAGTGTGACAGTGTCTACAGTTAGCAGAGTCATTGCCTTTGAAATACTTAAGCGCTAGATCAGCTTGCTCTTTACGGTTTTCATCCAACCACTCTTGAGTGTTGAAACCGTCGATAGTTAAGTAACCGTATAGGTCTTTAGATACGATGATCTTCTTAACTAGGTATTTAACTGGGTTGTGTGGCAGGTGACAATCTTGACATTGTACCGTAACACCAGCGCTGTTTCCGCCATGAGGTGAAGCTAACACTTCATCTTTCAATGAATGGTTGCTGTGACAGCTCATACAGAACTCATCTGTACTTGTTGCGTGTAAAGTTTGCTGTGTAGCAAAGTAGCCTACAACACCAACAACAACACCGACAATTAGCAATGCCAGAATCGAATATTTTGCGCTAGGTTTAAATAGTGCTCGCCAGTTCATCACTCTTCTCCGAATATTTAATTTTTATATCGATGTAAGTTAACTTCATCTCTATTTATGTGATTCAGTATAAACTAGATCCTACTCATTGATCTGGAACTAAAAGTTCAAAATGAGACATGGCTCTAACTCTCTTTTTAGAGTCGAAACTTGCTTATATTACATGCACATTCACTAAAGCTACTCTAAAGCCTTGATTATCGCAAGGTTAATAGCCTACTGGCTTGATGCAATAGCAATTTAAACTCAATTAATTGAAATTCTTTTAGATGTAAAAGTGAGTCACTGCACACAGTTAACATTAAAAAATTTCTAATTATTTGAAACTTTTTCTGCAAAGGGCAGGTCTCTATTCTCATCAGCTTATTTCAATCACTTAAGGTTAGACATGCGTAAGCAAATTGCATATTTAGCATTTTTCATCTCACTGGTAGGACAATTTCTATTGTCTCCAGCGATGGCTATGCCTAAATTTTTGCATGCTAGCTCGCATATCACTCAACAGCAGTTAGAAACCAAATCAATATTACAATCTCCCGCATTGGCACTTCTCGAAGCACAATTAAGCAGCGAGCATCAAACAGGTGCCACCATTAACTGCGACTCTAAGATGCCCAATGTCAACTTCGCAAAAGTTGATTGTGACGCTCTATGTGAGATGTTAGGCGCCAGTGACTGCGTATCCAGCAGCGTCTCGGCTCCCGGCATTGTGGAGCAAGAACAATTAATGCTTACCGCTCAAAGTTCGATGGCCAGTTTACAAACTCGCTTTTGGTCTTTACAGACAGTGGATTTATCATCCGTCAATCCCCCTCCCATTCATCGCTAGCTCCACCTCACTCCATATTAAGGCTTGCTCTTAATATAAATACTTAACATGACAATATTGTGGCTTGGCTATTTCACTAGCAGGCCAAGGCGATGCTTCTCGCACTTTTTTTGCTAGCAACAATGAGCTCTTATCGCGCTGAATAAGCCGACGCTCATTAGCTCCTTGTACCTAAACCCAAGGATAGATTAGCCCGTGAGGCTCGCCGCTAAGATGATTAATTTTAATTTTGGAGTTTATTATGAAAAAGTTTATTGGCGTTATCGCACTATCACTCACCAGCTTTATCTCTTCAGCTGCATCAGTGTCTTTCCCTGATTCAATCGAAGTACTCGCGGTCAACGGCCTAAGTAAAGTCGATAGTCGTTACTTAGAACTCGACAATGGCCAGAATCTGATCGAAGTACAATATCGCGATCTATTCGAGACCAATGCCGATGATTCAAGCTGGGTTAAGTCGGCCCCGCTCTATCTATATCTCGACTTAGACACAGCGGCTAATTACCAGGCCCTTACTCCGAGTATCTTGTCAGAAGAAGATGCTTATCAATTTATCGATAATCCAACCATTAAGTTAACCGATGCCATGGGAGGAGAAAAGCACGTCAGCCTGATGACCCATGGTCAGCTGATGACAAAATTACTATTATCAAAACAATAAGATATTTACAAAATATCTTAATCGAGTGGCACATTGAGCAGATAAATTTGTGAAGTTAGTCAATGTGCCACCTAAATCTTATGGTAGACTTATTACGACTCATTATATGGAAACATCATGCTTAGCATTATCCGTCGTCATACATTACTAGCCATTACGCTACTCGCATTGTTGAGTCAGCTAGTGCTATCTAATGGATCGCTGATGGTACCCAATGCAATGGCTGATGAAATGCCTATGATGAGTATGCAAGACGGAACTGGATGTCACCAAGTCCAACTGGATGAAGACGCTCATTGCTGCGATTCTGACGAGCAAATGCAAATGCTTCCCGGCAGCCCTAAGCATTGCTGCAACGGCAACGGAACATGCCAGAGCGACTGTAGCCATTGCTTGGTTATTTCAGTAACAGGTACCCTGTTTAGCGTGTCACCTTGGCCAGGTTTCAGCACTTCCGAGATTGTAATGGCCACTCCAATGCCTCATTTCCACTCTATTTCATTGCCACAAGATTTAAGACCTCCAATAGCTTAAACAGAGACTCACCGTCTCGTTGCGACTAGCTGTAACAAACTATTCGCAAACAAAAAAACGTTATTAATCTTAAACAGCAATTATTTAAGCCGTTAATTGTTCTGCTGCTTATCTTAAGCACAGTCATTCGGCCATCTCTATGATGGAGTGAATTATGAAAACCCTTATAAGTTTAGCCTTTTCCGCCTTGTTACTTTTGTCTTGGACAGGTGCTGCGTCTGCAAATGAGCATCACCATGGTGCACATAAAAACCAGCATGCAACAGAGCATCAAGCTTATGCTTGCCCAATGCCCCCTGAAGTAACGGGTACGAAAAGTGATTCTTGCCCTAAGTGTGGTATGGATTTAGAAGCGACGAAAACAGTATCTAAAGCCCACACACAAAACTGTGATTCTTGCCCAAATAAAGAGTCGTGCCCTAATAAAGCTAAAAAACACCACCAGCATATGAGCAAGCATACCCATGCATGCCCAATGAACCCAGCAATTACGGGTCAAGCCGGTGACAGTTGCCCTAAATGCGGCATGGACTTAGAGCCTATCGCAAAAACCGATAAAGCTCATGCTCAAAACTGTGATTCTTGCCCTAATAAAGAATCGTGCCCGAATAAAGCTAAAAAACACCACCAGCATATGAGCAAGCATAGCCATGCATGCCCAATGAACCCAGCAATTACGGGTCAAGCCGGTGACAGTTGCCCTAAATGTGGTATGGACTTAGAGCCAATCGCGACTGGCGATAAAGCGACTAAATCTGCTCACAAGCATCACTAATATTTAGGGTGGAGATAAGGCATTATGAGTTTATTTATAACGAAAAAAATACGCCAAACTGCGGTTTGTGCACTGAGTTTAGTGATGGCATCGACCCCGCTAATCGGGTTCAGCCAAACAACAGAAACGGCTAACAGTAAACATGCTCAAGCTCACCAGCATGAGTCCAATCAAGATGGATCCGAGTACTACTGCCCTATGCATCCTGAGATCACCAGCCATGAGCCTGGTCGCTGCCCAGAATGTAAGATGTTCCTCGTTAAAGACGCAGATGGAACTCAGAATAAGAATCAGGATGATAACCATGCGGCGCTAAGCAAAGAGTATTACTGCCCCATGCACCCTGAGATCACCAGCCATGAGCCTGGTCGCTGCCCAGAATGTAAGATGTTCCTCGTTAAAGACGAAGATGGAACTCAGAATAAGAATCAGGATGATAACCATGCGGCGCTAAGCAAAGAGTATTACTGCCCTATGCATCCTGAGATCACCAGCCACGAGCCTGGTCGCTGCCCAGAATGTAAGATGTTCTTGGTGAAAGAAGAGGAAGAAGAAAACCAAATCGATGAACATGCTGCTCATAATCATGCAGCGCAATCCACTGAGACGACAGAGCAATCTCAGGCAGATAAAATACTTAACCAACCTAAGCCCACACTTATACCTGCGGCGCAAACTAACAGCGATGACAACATCAAATATGTCTGCCCAATGCATCCGCATGTGGTTTCTGATGTGCCGGGCACTTGCCCAATTTGCGGTATGAATCTAGAAAAAGTCACCATAGGCGCTATAGCTGAAGAGGTTGTTGTTGGCGTATCTGGTGGCATGCAACAAGCACTCGGTATGCGCAGTGAAGAAATCACAGTAGGCACCTTATGGAAGCTGGTAAGAACCATAGGCACGGTCGAGTATAACGAAAATGCCATAGGCCATAGCCACACGCGCGTTAACGGCTGGATTGAAACCTTGATGGTGCATAACGTCGGACAAAAAGTTAAAAAAGGCCAGTTACTCTATGAGCTGTACTCGCCCGAATTAATTAATGCCCAAGACGATTACATGCAAGCGGTCGACTACCTTAAACATGATAAGAGTCGTGGCCAAGATCTGCTGCGAAAGGCCCGTTTACGCCTAGAGTTATTAGGTGTCAGCTCAGCAACCATCAAGCAGCTAGAACGCACCCGCAAAACCATTTATCGAGTGCCTTTTTATGCTGAGCAAGATGGTTTTGTTAGTAAGTTAACTGTGCGTCACGGCATGTATGTACAGCCCGGCGATACCTTATTTGAAATAGTGGACTTAAGCAGTGTTTGGGTCATTGCCGATGTATTTGAAAATGAACAAAGCTGGTTAGAACAAGGACGCCCAGTAGAGGTGACCTCTGCCGCTCAAGGCTTATTTGATCTTGAGTCGACCATTGACTACATCTACCCAGAACTTGACCCGGTATCTCGTGCGATGCGAGTACGAATTAAATTAGACAACCCCAATAAAGTACTCAAACCAGGTTCTTTAGTTGACGTAAAACTGTTTGGTGGCCCTAAGCGAGACGTGTTATCTATCCCAACTGAGGCGCTGATCCTTACCGGTCGAGAAAATCGAGTCGTGGTGCAACGTGAAGATAATCGTTTTGCCTCTGTACCCGTTAAAGTCGGCATGATTGCTCAAGGCAAGGCTGAAATTATCGAAGGCCTACAAGCTGGCGATAAGGTGATAGTCTCTGGCCAATTTTTATTGGACTCAGAAGCCAGTATACAGGGCAGTTTGCAACGCTTAAGTGGTAGCAATAGCAGCGATGATAGCAGTAGCAAGGCTACTAGCGATCCACACGCAAATCATTAATCGGAGCCTGTCTATGTTAGAAAGAATTATTAGCGCCTCGATTAAACAGCGAGCGATGGTGTTAGTGCTTACTGCGGTAATCGCCTTGATCGGTTATCAAGCAATGCGCATGACACCACTGGATGCACTACCAGACTTGTCTGATGTGCAAGTGATTGTAAAAACGTCCTATCCAGGACAAGCACCACAGCTAGTGGAAGATCAGATCACCTACCCATTATCCACGGCAATGTTGGCGGTACCGGGCGCAAAAACCGTTCGCGGCTTCTCCATGTTTGGTGACTCCTACGTCTATATCATTTTTGAAGATGGTACCGATATTTACTGGGCGCGTTCGCGGGTTTTAGAGTATCTATCACAGACTCAAGGACAGCTGCCAGATAGCGTTACGCCAACCTTAGGGCCAGATGCTTCAGGTGTCGGCTGGGTGTTCCAGTACGCTTTAATTGACCGTAAAGGACAACACGACTTAGCCCAACTGAGATCATTACAAGATTGGTTCCTCAAACTTGAACTGCAAAGTGTGGCTGGCGTATCTGAAGTGGCGACCATTGGTGGTATGGAGCAGTCCTACCAGATCATCGTTGACCCTCATAAATTAGCCCTGTATCAAATTGATTTGATGACGGTGAAAAATGCCTTAGATAACTCCAACAGTTCTACTGGTGGCTCGGTTATCGAAATGGCTGAAGCCGAATACATGATCACCTCAACGGGTTATCGCCAAACTTTGGCGGACTTTGAGGAGATCCCGCTTGGGATCGTATCGGAATCTGGCACACCTGTATTAATGAAAGAAGTGGCGCAACTGCGGACAGGCCCTGCTGCACGCAGAGGGATCGCCGAGCTTAACGGTGAAGGCGAAGTCGTAGGCGGAATTGTAGTAATGCGCTACGGTGAAAACGCCCTCACCACTATCAACAATGTAAAAGATAAACTCAAAGAGATAGAAAACGGCCTGCCAGATGGAGTGGAGTTAGTGATCACTTACGATCGCTCTGAACTCATCTTAAATTCAGTCGATAACCTGATGCATAAAGTGCTGGAGGAGATGTTAGTCGTCGGTGTGATCTGTCTTATCTTCTTACTGCATGCTCGCTCAACTTTAGTCGCGATTATTTCCCTGCCGATCTCGATCCTCATCAGTTTCATCGTAATGAATATCATAGGTGTTAACGCCAACATCATGAGTCTAGGTGGAATAGCCATCGCCATTGGCGCTGTGGTGGACGCCGCCATTGTGATGGTCGAAAATACCCATAAGCACTTGGAGCACTATCGAGAAAAACATAATGGCGCCACGCCTACAGGTGAGGCACATTGGGAATTAGTGCGAAAGGCATCAGTAGAAGTCGGGCCAGCACTATTTTTCAGCCTACTAATCATTACCTTAAGCTTCGTTCCTGTATTCGCTTTAGAAGCGCAAGAAGGCCGCTTATTCCACCCTCTAGCCTTTACTAAAACCTTTGCCATGGCAGCAAGCGCCATTTTGGCGATTACCTTAATACCGGTCTTAATGGGTTATTTTGTTCGCGGTAAAATTCCTGACGAACGCAAAAATCCACTCAGCAGGGTACTTATCGCGATTTATGAACCGTTACTGCGCCTAGTGTTACGCTTTCCTAAAATAACTATTTTGCTAGCCATGATGACACTCGCCAGTGCCGTGTATCCTATGACTAAAATGGGTAGCGAGTTTATGCCTGAGCTTGAGGAGGGGGATCTGCTCTACATGCCAACCACCCTACCGAGTGTCAGTGCCGGTAAGGCGGCTGAAATATTGCAGCAAACCGATAGACTGATTAAAACGGTACCCGAAGTTAAGCGTGTATTTGGTAAAGTCGGCCGGGCCATGACAGCAACGGATCCTGCGCCATTAACCATGCTTGAAACTACCATTATGCTAAATCCTAGGGACACCTGGCGTGAAGGCATGACGTTAGAAGGCATTATTAGCGAGCTTCAAAAAACCGTGAAGGTCCCAGGCATCACCAATGCTTGGGTACAACCGATCAAGACCCGTATCGATATGCTGTCAACAGGTGTGCGCACGCCAGTGGGCATAAAGATATCGGGCGCGGATATTGATGAGCTGCAACGGATCGGCACCGAGATAGAAGCCGTCGTCAGTAAGCTACCTGGCACGACGTCCGCATTTGCACAGCGCACAAGCGGTGGACGTTATATTGATATTGAACCAAACCTTAAAAATGCGGCTCGCTATGGCATGACCTTAAAAGACATTCAAGACGTGGTGCAAATGGCCATTGGCGGCATGCAGGTTGGCCAGTCTATTCAAGGGCAAGAGCGCTACCCCATTAATATTCGCTACCCACGCGAACTGCGCGACAGTATTGAAAAGCTGGAAGACTTACCGGTATTAACCAAGACCGGGAAATACCTACCACTGGGTAATCTGGCGAGCATCACTATCAGCGACGGCGCACCTATGCTTGCCAGTGAAAACGGTCGTTTAATCAGTTGGGTATTTGTCGATTTGAAAGATATCTCGATTGGCGAGTACATCACCACCGCACGAGCAGCACTTGATGAGCAGATAAGCTTGCCGCCGCGTTATAGCTACAGCTTTGCCGGCCAATATGAGTATATGCAGCGAGTTGAAGCAAAGATGCAGCTCGTTGTGCCCTTGATGTTAGCGGTTATTTTCATGCTACTGATTATGACCTTTAGTTCATTTACTCAAGCGTCAGTGATCATGTTAAGTCTGCCATTCTCGCTCGTAGGTAGCGCCTGGTTATTGTTCTTTTTAGACTTTAACTTTTCAGTGGCGGTATCGGTGGGAATGATTGCGCTCGCAGGTGTTGCAGCAGAATTTGGTGTGGTTATGCAGGTATATCTGAATAACAGTATCAAAGAGCGTAAGGAAGCTGGGCAGTACAATAAACGCAGCGACTTAAGTGAAGCGCTTATTCATGGTGCCGTGATGCGTATTCGCCCGAAAGCAATGACAGTTGCCACTATCTTCTTTGGATTGCTCCCCATCATGTGGGGCAGTGGCACGGGTAATGAGGTGATGCAAAAAATTGCCGCTCCTATGGTCGGCGGCATGGTCACCGCGCCGATTTTATCGCTATTTGTGATCCCTGCAATTTACCTGCTGATCTACGGCCGCTCTTTAACTAAAGACTAAACTAACGAATAAGTTAAAGAGTTAGGGAGCCATACATAAACAGGGTAGCAAATTGCTACCCTGTTACTTTTAGTTGCTGCTGATTGCTGTTAGTTATTTTAGTTATTAATGCTAACTTCCCAGACGCAGTTCTATTATCGAAAAGAAGCCACCGTCAGGATCGTTTATTACCGCAAAACGGCCTACATTGGCAATATCTGTTGGCGGTACACACACCTTGCCTCCCAATTGTGTCACCAGTTCGGCTTTTTCATCACAGTTCTCGACAGTAAAATACAGCATCCAATGCGCAGGCATATCGCCCCACTCTTCAGTCATCGCCATCATGCCACCAATATCTTGTGCCCCAACCTGCCACTCGGTGTAGTCCATGCCTTCCATTTTTGCCGTTCTTGTTCCCCAGCCAAAAACATGGGGATAGAATCTTTTAGCCTGCTCCGGATCGCGACACGCAAGTTCAACCCAACACATGGTACTTGGTTCAGCCGCACGCTTTGCACCAACATGATTTTTAGCTTGCCAGATTGCAAATCTTGCACCCTCAGGATCCCTAACAATAGCCATGCGACCCGCCTCCGCCACATCATGAGGGCCAATAATAACCGTGCCACCCGAACCAGAGATATCCACTAAAGTAAGATCGAGGTTTTCAACGGCAAAATATACTGTCCATTGAGTCGATTCACCGTTAGCGATCATCTCTGCAGGTAATTGATACATGGCACCAATATCATCATCCTCTATGCTCAACATGCTATAAGTGCCTTCGGGGATCGGCATATCGACTATGTCCCAGCCAAACAGGCCTCTATAGAATTTCTTACTACTATCAATCTTCAAAGAAGCTAATTCAGTCCAACAGGGTTGGCCTTGAAAATATTGGTCAACTTTCATCGCTTGTGTCCTTTTTAACCCAACCCTTTGAGTTAAGACTGATATCGCAGCCCTGTCCAATGTCGATTGCTAAATGCTCGTCACCGTAAGCTATTGCTCTTACTTCTTATCTCTTACCGCTCATCAGCCAAAGCCCCAGCTTACTGAGAATCAACTATAATCTAGAATTAGCCGTCATCAAGGAGGAATGAGAGTGCCAGTATTAAAGCGTAGCCTTCACTATCTCTTTGCTCCTATTACCTTTGCACTCCTTTGTATTGCAGCGACTCAGCAACTCGCTTTAACTTGGCAAACTTGGTTACCGACAATTGACGACCTGCCCTATTATTTGTTCGGTGTTTCGGCATTACTGGCGTTACAATTTAACTGTTTCCGTATCTGCTACCTATCCATACTACTGCTGCTATTTTACAGTCTTGGGCCGAGCACATCTGACACTTCACCTCTAGCAATATTTGGCCATGAACAGACATTTCTCATCGGTACTTTTGTCATCACCTTCTTCGCTATTAGTAAAGATCGCGCGCTGCTGTCGAGGCACTTTTTTAAAACACTATTCGGCATCGGGTTGTGCTTGATATTTGCGTTAGGTTGGTACGCTGTCATTAGCCAACTAACAGAGTTGAATCCCAAGCAAATACCTAACTCGCTTAACCTGCTGCTGTCTTTATATCTGCCAGTTGGGCTCGCTTGTATCGTGGTTTGCATCTTCTCGGTTTGGCGCTCGACCGGAACCGACACAACGATTGCCATTACCCTGTTTATTTGGTTATTTAGTTATTACATGCCAAATGAGCTGCCAGTTTCGGTATTGTTATCACTGTTAGCCATTACCTATATTTACTCTATTTTGGCCAAGACCTATCATCTGGCATATCGAGATGAGTTAACGGGTCTATCTTCGCGGCGGGCACTCAATACCATGGCGCTATCGCTGAATAAACATTACAGCCTTGCCATGGTTGATATCGATCATTTTAAGCGTTTTAACGACACTTATGGCCATGACGTTGGTGATCAAGTATTGCGCTTAATCGCAGCCAAACTGAGTAAAGTCAATGGGGGAGGTCAAGTGTTCCGCTATGGCGGTGAGGAGTTCATTATCGTGTTTGAAAACAAAGATATTGAGGTGGTACTGCCGCATCTTGAGGAGTTGAGACAGAAAATAAGCCAATACGATATTGTACTTCGTAATGAAAAACGTAAAACCACAACCAAGTCAGACAGAGACAGCTGTGACAACCTAAGTCCAAGAGCCAATATTACTATCTCAATCGGTGTTGCAGAGCAACGCGGTGAAACCTCATTTGAAACGACATTAAAGCGCGCAGACAAGGCACTGTATAAGGCCAAAGCCAATGGCCGCAACCGGGTCTTTGCCTAGTGGCGTTAACTCATAACATCAACTATCCCCAAGCCAATACTCGCTAATACTAATCGAATATGGCTTGGGGTCTTATCGATACAAATAATCTGAACTCGGATTAAATAGAGTAGAAATAGTAAATCTGTGACTTCATTCTTATCACAATACCGCGGATCACATCTAAGAAAGCTAAGAACTCAATTGGTTTGGTACCTGAGATCCAGGCCAATCCCACCGAGCCCACAGGAATGTCGTAATCGCCTGTTTCAGTCAGTTTAAGGCGAACAAAATGATGCTTATTGTTTAGGTTCTGCGCCGTGGTTTGTCTCACATTATCATCTAAAGCAACCAAACGGCCTTGTGACTCACCTGTCGCCTCGACGATACCTTCAACTTCGGCACTAAACACTTTACCCGGATAAACCGCAGAGGCGAACTCGGCTAATTGCCCGACCTTCACGTTACGAATAGCCTGATGATTCACCCGCATCAGTACATACTTTTCATTGGTGTACATCTGCATACGTGGAGCCACGCCGATATACTGTCCTTCGCGCATAATAAAGTTAGTCACGTAGCCATCGGCTGGAGCGTAGATCTTAGTGTTGTCTAAATTCCACTGCGCCTGAGCCACATTTTCATGTTCACTGTCCTGATCTGACTGACGACTCTTTACAGCAAGCTTAGATTTTTCGATATTCAGCAGTGCTGTATGCTGTGCCATCTGTGCCTTTTCGATTTGAGTCGAATAGGTCTGCACTTGTGCCTGAGCCAGATCGACCGCAGTTTGCTGTTCATCGAGCAAACTCTTGGTGATGGTATCGGGTACCACACGATTTTGCTCAACATAACGAGCCAAGTTTTTTTGTTTCCATGCGAGATCTTTAGTGGCCGCATTACGCTCATTCTTAGTGATACTGACATCGGCAATCGCGACTTCGTGTTGCTTTAATGCCAATTTGACATCTTCATTTGCAAGAGACAGACCTACCTTGGCGCTTGCTTGGGCCACGAGCGCTTTATTTAGCGCAATTTGATACGGCTCGGCATCTAAGTCATAGACGAGCTGGCCAGCCGTTACCTGCTGATTAGGCTGCACATAGATATTGTCAACGTTGCCTCTTATCTGCGAGTTGGCTGGGCGCAACTGAATATGGGGCGATTGCACCAAAGAACCACCCGAGAGATCCATCGGGGTGTAGTTGAGCAACCCCACCCATACAAACATAAGCCAGCCCGTTCCTCCTAAGTAGGCAAAAGCCTTACTGTAGGTGTTCCATGGCATACCGACTAGGCGCAGTAGATAAATAAACAGTGCCCATACCGCTAATCCCTCAAGCATTCGTTTGCTCCTCTTTGGCAGTCATATCAGCCTGCTCTGTCGCCGATTCTTTCTCGCGCCACACATCTCTAATTCGGCGCAGCGCTTTTTCACCGTCGACAAAAGCGATGATGACCGCAATAACCCATACCCAATGCCAAATAAAACCTATCCAGGTAAGCGCGGTAATCAATCCTATTTGGTGATGTTGCTCTTTATGCGCTTTGTTAATTGGCATGTCATGAATTTTCCAAAATCCAAATGCAGCAGCCGCTACCGTAAGTACCATGACCACTGCAGCAACACTATGCAGCGCGGTATCAACTCCTGAATCAACGAATGGCATGCTGAACAAGCTCATAAAAAAACCTCAAAAAAGTGTTTTGGCTGCGTAGTTTGCCTTTTCTTTGCCTCACCACAAGATGAAGTACACTTATATGTCATTTAACGTCACTTTATGATTCAATTAGGTCATCAGTCTCCTTGGGTATTCACTATGTTGCTTAATACGGCCTTTATCCGCTCTTGCTATATCGCTTCGGTGTTAGAAGGCGTAGAGGCTCATTATGGCGTGACGCCAGCCGATTTAGGGATACCCAAACTACTGCTTCAAGACCGAATGACGCTGATCCCTTTTAGCGAGGTATCCAAATGGTTTGATCAAATCGAGACGTTAACGGGAAAAGCGGATTTTATGGTACAAATCCAGCAATATCTAACCTTAGAAAACCTTGAGGTTCCCGGGAATTGGTTTTTAAGCGCCCCCGATCTTGCGATCTCATTTCGGCGTATCAACCATGGAGTTTGTTGCTTTCAGTCTGGTGCGAGCTATTACGCCCAGCAGTCGGGGAAAATTTTAAAGTGGTGTTACTGCAATCCTTTTGTCAAAGGTAAAGCCCGATCTCACGACTCTCTACGAGTGGCTTTGACCCTGTTTAACGCCATCAAAAACTATGTTGGCGCTAATTATAGCCCACGTAAAGTGCGCCTGAGTGGCTCTCCAATTCAACATGCTGAGATTGAGGCGCTATTTGGTTGCCCAGTCACTTGGAACGCGCCACAAACTGAGATCTGGCTAGGCATTGATCAGCTGTTAATGTCTACCGACGACTACAGCTATATACCTGAACCTCTTACGGCGTCGATTCCGCTGTATCAGCTAGAAAACTATTTAAATATGCCTCAGCCTACAGACACGCCTAAGGTTCTCTACGAGATGGTCAATTATTCACGTTATTATGGCTTACCCAGCGTGGATGCGGTGGCCAACCTTTTCAATATTTCGCGCCAACAAATGCAAAGACGATTGCAAAAACTCGGCTTCACTTTTACCTATCTATCTGGCTATATTCTGTGTAATCAGGCGATAAAATATATGCTGGAAGGCATGGATATTGCTGAGATAGCGAGCCGACTCGGTTATGCCAACACCCATAGTTTTAGTCGTTCATTCGCTCGTTTTCGCCGTCAAACACCGGTTCAATACTTAAATAAGCTAAAGCTAGACAACAAAAAGCCTCTTTAAAAAGAGGCTTTTTTTCAATCTAACGGGCTAACATTACCTAGCCGTAGACAGGTAAGATCCCGGCCATAGCAAGGAGATGACACGCCCCCGTCACCAAGCCAAATATAATCACGATGATGATTAAAGGTGTACCACCAGGGACTCTAAAGCTGTCGCTATCGGCGAACATCTTACGTGACTTATAGGCCATCATAGCCGGCACTATCGCCGCCCAAATAGTGGCAGCCAAAGCTGCAAAACCAATAGCAACTAAGAAGCCGTTCGGGAACAAAATACCCAAGATGGTTGGTGGAATAAACGTGACCGCTGCGGTTTTTAAGCGCCCGCTACGTGACTCATCAAAGCCAAACAGATCCGCTAAGTAATCAAACAAACCTAAGGTCACCCCTAGGAAAGACGATGCTACCGCTAAGTTAGCAAACAAGCTCAACATGGTGTTTAACCAGCTACTTGCCATCACGTTAGACAAGGCACCAACCAGCACGCCCATATTGCCGCCTTGGCCGATAATTTCAATAAATTGGCTACGCGGGATATTACCCATGGTCGCCATTAACCAGCAGCTATAAATAACCAGCGCAATAAAGGTACCAATAAACAGTGCCTTGATAATTGTCTTTGGCTCTTTACCGTAGTATTTAACTAGGCTAGGTACGTTACCGTGATAACCAAAACTCGCTAGTCCAAAAGGCAGTGCCGCGAGTAGATACGGCGCGTAACTTGGCTCGCCATCAGGCATAAACAGCTTAGTGGTATCAATATCAATCAGTAGATTACCTACTGCAAGGAAGAAGGTAATAATCATACCGCCAAGCATTATCGTAGTAATTCTATCGACCGCCTTGGTACTAATAATCACTATGCTTGCCAATACCGCAGCAAACACTAAACCTGCAACACTTTGAGGCAAGTTAATCCCGAGCCCTTCAAGGCTGTGATTAACAATAGAGCCGCCACCACTGATATAGGCGTAAGTCAAAATGTACAGTACAAACGCTATCGACAAGCCGTTCACGATACGCCAAAACTGACCTAAGGTTGCTTTAGTTAAGGTGTCGAAGCTCGCGCCCGGCTCAAAATGTAAGTTAGTTTCAAGCAACATCAAGCCCGACACCAACATACAAAACCAGATACCGACTAACATCAACATCGAATAGCCAAACCACATACCCGCACCCACAACCGGTAGCGAGAACATACCCGCACCGACAGTCGTGCCAGCAATGATCATTGCCCCACCTAATAGCGACTTACCTGCAGCCTTGTTTTTGGCTGCATTCATATGATTTGCCATTAAGCCTTGTGCTCCGCATGTACACTATCGACAATAGTTTGTCGCACAGATGAACGTAACAACAAGTTGGCAGTTTCTTTTATACGTTTAATATCACTACACCCTTCACTATCAGCTAGATATCCTAGCTCTTTTAATTTGACGCTCAGCGTAGCGTATAGCTTCTTGTCATAAAACTCTGGTGCAGTAATACCGTGAAGCGCGCCTAATCTTTGTGCTAGGCGGTGACTGTCTTTTTCAAGCTCAGAGCGTTCCATATTCGGCTTAATTTCGAGTAAGTTAAACAGAATTGCGTAACGCTGCATGGTTTCGCCCACCGTACCAGACAAGAGTAGCAACTGGTTGATACAGCTATCAACAACCTCAAAATGATCACCTTCAACAACTAAGCCTTGAGCCACGAAGATATCGAGGATCTGGTTAGTGTACAGAGTAGGATCTTCAATCCCCATAAACAACTCGGCTTCGAGCAGCGGGTAGAAGTCATTAACGATAGCGATCACATCATCACGGCTGCAACTCTCTTTACGCAGCAAACACGCGGCGATTAAAGACGGCAGTACCATAAGATGAATGATGTTGTTGCGATAGTAAGTCATGGTGATCGCAATGCTTTGATCAATAGAGATGATATCGCCTAGCGGATCGCTTTCAATCTGCAGCTTTTTAAGCTCTAAACCTTGAGATACCAAGTCATGACCCGTCCCTTGAGGCACAGAGGTATATTCAGTATATGGACGCTCTTTTAGTAGCGTTAAATACAGATCTAACTGTTTCTCTAGCTGAGAACGTTCTAATGCATTTTGCTCAGAAGCGAGCAGCACCATACTGGTTAACGTTACCGAACTCACCGCTGCAGCATCGTTAATATTGGTCATTACCTGATTAGCCAAGATATTAACAACAGGCGTTAACCACGTAGGCTTTTGATCGGGATCTTTTGCAATATCATCACGCCAGCTAGGCGCATGTTCATTCAAGAAGTTATGTAAAGTAATAGGCTTACCGAAATTCACATAACCTTGACCAAAGTTACCTAACTTACGAATAGCACCAAAAATCTGCCAAACGGATTCTTTCTTTTTCTTCTTACCACTAAGCTCTTTGTGATAAGTCGCCACTTCCATTACATGGTCATAGCCTAGGTATACTGGCACTAGCGTTACAGGGCGCTCCACTCCGCGCAGCACGCTGTTTAGTGTCATCGCAAGCATGCCTGTTTTAGGTGCAAGCAAACGACCGGTGCGTGAACGACCCCCTTCAGTAAAATACTCTACCGAGTAACCCTTAGCAAATAGCTGATCGAGATATTCACGGAACACGGCGGTATAAAGCTTATTACCACCGAAGCTACGGCGAATAAAGAAGGCTCCACCACGGCGGAACGCTGGGCCTGCAGGCCAGAAGTTAAGGTTAATACCGGCAGCAATATGCGGCGGAACCATACCTTGATAATAGAGAATATAAGACAGCAGTAAGTAATCCATATGGCTACGATGACACGGCACATAAACAATCTCATGACCATCGTGGTGTAGCTGCCTGACCTGCTCAGCACCTTTTATATTGATGCCTTTATAAAGCTTATTCCACAGCCAAGTTAAGAAGCGCTCGGCAATACGCACCAAGCTATCTGAGTAATCGGCTGCGACCTCATCAAGATACTCCATCGCTTTGGCGCGCGCTTCGGCTTCAGAGATCTTCTTACTTGCCGCTTCCTCTTTAATCGCTTTGGTAATCGAATCTGATTTAAGTAAAGCATGGAACAAGGCCTGACGCTTAGGCAGCTGAGGCCCCGTCATGACTTTACGCTGACGTTCGAAGTGAGCTCGTGCTACGCGAGCAAGCTTTTGCGCGATACGTTTGTCGGTACCGTGCTCATCAGCCATATAGCGCAGCGAAACAGCATTAGAGAATTGTACAAAGTTATGACGACCTAAGAACAAGATCATCAAGCACTTGCGTAACCAAGTCGGGTTTTGACGCTCAAGTACCGCAGCGCGCATAGTGTCGTCTTCTTTACCTGGAGTACGTCCCCAATAAAGACTGACTGGCACTAATTGAATGTCTAACTCGCGGTTCTGTTTATGAACGCTGAGTAATTTTTTGAAGCTATCAATGTACTGCTCTCCGCCTTCACGCTGACCAAAAAGAGGCTTGCCTCCTTCTAGACAAACAACTCTAGGCGATCTGATACCATTGACCTCCAAGTCCTCATAAGGGCTTGGTAAGCCGAGTTTAGCCGTCATTTCGCTAAGCGCAGCAATGTCACTGACAGATTCAGTTTTCATTACATATACTAGCGGCTTACTCGGGTCGAGATTGAGATCGTCGAATGGATCGTGAGGCACCACGACTGTTTGAACGAGTTTACGTTGTAACCAACGTAAAGATTTGAACCAAAGAGAGTCTTGTTTGGACATATTTATATGCAATGTTAGTCGCTTCTAATAAGCAGCTAGAATACCAGATATTTAAATAGTTTGCGCTATTCTCTTATTACCGCACTCTGTCCTGTTTGTGTATTTATAGAACAAAGACTTACAGATTAAAAATGACTAAAGCTATTAATAATTCAGCATTTAATCGCGTTCATTCCAATTTAATCCAATTCATTAAAAGTACCAAGCTAGCTGCGCATAGAAGGATAGCTCGAAGCTAAAATACTGGTCATTGGTAAACTTGAGTCCAGCATACTCTGTACCGTTAGCGCCAATAGGCACGGTAAGCGCCGAGGTTAAGCGAAGATCATCGCTCAAACTGTTTTGGCTAAGCAGCTGATACAGGGCTGAGCTATCCGATACATTATAAAAAAGGTTTTGCGATATTGACCACAGCGGTGTCATCTCAATATAAACACTGCCGGTAAGATAATCTTGCGCGAGATTATACAGCTCGCCACGCGCTATCTTTGCCACCAGCTGAGGATGTTGCAATAGCGACTCGGGACTATAATCGCCATTGCCAATACCAAGGCCATTGTAGAAATACTCAAGGGTTCCTGTCATATTCCGCTCAAACCCAACCCAAGAGTAGCTCCAGTTACTGACTAAAGAGAGATAGTTCTGCTCCCCCCAAGTTGCGACCAGATCCGTTGCCCAAATCGCCCCTCCGACACTGACTATGCTAGAAACACCTGCGACACGGCTGTCATAGTGTTCCGCCAGCAAGAGGTCATACTCATGTATGTAATCAAAAAAACCGTGATATTTAAGCGCTAATGTGGCGACATCAGCGGTGACATCAGAATTACTATCTCGCCGAATAACATAGGCCGCCTGTAGATCGCTACCATCTTGTAGTAGGTGCTGGCCATACAAGATGTCATCGCCAGTTTTATACTCCTTATCGAGTGAGCTGGGGTCAAATGGATTGACAAAATCCATGGGGTTAAAAAACAGGCCATTACCCCATGTGAGCGCCTGCCGTCCAAACTTAATCACGTTATTGTCCCCCTGATAGCCCACGATGGCCCTATCTAAACGCTGCAGCATCACAAAATCTCTATGCTCTGTGAGGGTGTCGGTCAGGTTAAATAGTCGCTGTTCATCATTTATCACCGAGCTAAGGCTTAAATAATCACTCGTCAGTGCGCGGGTTTGGAATCTGTGTTTGCCATAGCCCGCCAGCAGTTGATAATCGACTTCGGCTAGCCAACCCGATTGCCAGCGACTCCCGAGGTGATAACGAAACTGCGCAGTTTGATTAAGCTGCTGCTGGCCATAAAGTGCTTGGTAAACACTGCTATCAGAAAAAGCATACCCATCTAACTCATACTTGAGATGACCATGATGCTGTAACTCTGCAGACGCTAGAAAAAATGGCAAACCACAGAGCCCCAAAAAATAGGTCAGAATAGGGAGCTTACGCCACAAAAAACGTTTATCCGCTCGCTTGTTGCTACATTCTTTACCCATGACTCAATCTCAGCTCGTTGAATCGGTAACGATTTTGCCATCAACCATGTAGATATGACGGCTGCAGTAGTCAAACACCTGTGCATCATGGGTAGCAATTAAGAATGTAATGCCATGCTGACGATTTAACTGTGTAAACAGCTCCAATAGTTGTGCCGATGTTTTAGAGTCCAAGTTAGCCGTAGGTTCGTCAGCTAAAATCAACACAGGTTTTGAGACAATGGCACGGGCAACAGCCACCCGCTGCTGCTGTCCACCAGAAAGCTGCGCAGGTCTTCGAGTCTCAAGCCCCGTTAGCCCCACCTCTGATAAGATTTCTTGGCTGCGACGCCTCCGCTCAGCTGCAGAGATCCCCTGCAGCTGCATAACAAACTCGACATTTTCTTGGACGCTTAAAACAGGAATAAGATTATAAGCCTGAAAAACAAAGCCTATTTTCTGCAAACGCACATCGGCTCGCGCAGACTTTGTCAGCCCGGTTATTTCAACATCACCAACATAGACTGTCCCACTATCGGGCTCATCTAATCCACCTATTGCATTGAGCAAGGTGGTTTTTCCTGAGCCAGACGGGCCAGACAACACCGTCATCTCGCCCTGCTCAATCATTAATGAGACATGATTTAATCCATAGATTGTCTGATCACCCTGTTGGAATGTTTTGACCAGTTGCTTACAAACTATGTTACTCATTGATTACCTTCTTATTTATCTTGCTAAGCTGCGGTATTGATTGATTCTATGGGATTAGAGCGTGCCGCCTTAATCGCCGGCCATAAACTGGTGATAACCCCAAGCGCAATAACGATAATATTGGCTGCGATAACATCTTGGCAATGAAGCACTGGGTATAGCCTGGTATCCATACCCGCCATCGCCAGTCCATCAGCAATAGCAGAAAGGTCGATGCCAGCAGCCAACGAATAAGTCGTAACCAGTGCCAATGTATCCCCGACAATCAACCCTGTTATCAAGAGTAGAACAGCCTCAATCACAATCATAAAAACAACCGACTTTGACTGTAATCCCAGCGCCAAAATCAAGCCTATCTCTTGCTGTCGCTCAAATATCGACATCAACAAGGTGTTAGCTAAACCAAAGCCAAGCACACTAAAAACGATGACAATAAAAATAATAATGTAGCTATTCATCAAGTCAGATACTGCAGCCAGATAGCCGTTGAGTTCACGCCAAGTTGCAACTTGATAGTTATCATCGACAACCTCTTCAAGGCTAGAAGTCACTCGCCCTAACGATTGCTGACCATCGGTAAATACTGCTATTTCGGTCACCTTATTCGGCATATTTAGCAATTTTTGGATAAAGCCCTTTCCAGTGTAGATAGTCGCGAGCTCTTCCTGTTCTGTCGGTTTGTGATAGATCCCAACCACACGCACTCCAGACTCGGCAATCTCATTATCGACATCCTGCAATGTGATAACGACTCGCTTATTGAGATCAGTCTTGAGTCTAGCCGCCATTTTCTGGCCGATAATGATGCCGTTGTCCTCACCATCCTCGAGCATTCTTCCCGCCACAAGTTCGAGCTCGCCCACAGTAAAAGGTTCTTGTTGCGGCGCAATCGCAATTAACTGAGAACCCAATGTCACACGCTCACTGGCGATCATCACCGGAGAGCTGATCCTAGAAGCCCATTGAGTAATCCACGACTGGTTAAGTTGCCTCAGCAAAGCGTCTGCAGGCTCTGAAATATGATTTATCACATTCTGATCATTAAGAAATTCATGCTGATGCACTTGGATCTCTCCCGGTAGGTTATTTAGCGAGGTCTGGTTCATGCCATCGACCATACCGCGCAGAAACGCCGACACCACGATCATCGACCACACCCCAAAACTAATCGCCAATAGTAAAATAAGAGTACGCCTGCCGTTGCGCCAAAGATTACGCCACGCCAACACAAATAGAACAGGATTAAAAAAATGGCCCATGTTATTTACTCTGCATCGCACTAATTGGCTCGAGGCTTAAGGTTTTAAACGCTGGATAGATAGAGACCAATACAGAACCGATACAGACCACTAGCGGGCCAATCAATACAGAAAGTGGCGACAACAAGGGATATATTCGATCTCCGATACCAAATTGCGCTCCTATGTCTCCCATCCCCGGAAGCGCAATACCAACTTGGCTAAAGTAAGCCGCAATAACACCGCCCAGCAGCGCACCAAGCAACATACCTATAATGCCCATCATTAAGGTTTCAATTAATATCTGTGTAAATAACCGACTCGGTTTAGAGCCTATCGCCAGCATGATGCCAAACTCTTTAGTGCGCTCTAATACCGCCATGAGCTGGGTATTCATTACCCCTAAGATCACTAGCAAGACCAGCACCGCATACATAATAATGGCACTAGAGAGATCCGCCTCAATCCCCTGCTTAATTCCGGGATTAAGCTGCTGCCAATCATGAACGGTTAACTCAGTCCCTGCTTGCAAAGGTGCAGGCAATAGGGTCTGTAATTGCTGCCGATAAAAGCTTACCTGTGACATAGAGGGGGCGTTAATACTCACAAGCGACACTTGATTGTGCATCTCAAATATTCGTTGAAAAGTGGCCAAAGAGACTTGCGAGGTTGTACGGTCGACGTCATTAATCCCAGTGTTAAAAATCCCAGTAACCAACAGCACGCCAGCGGCGAACCCTCCCTCCATCGTTGAGCCCATCACAGTGAGTTCGTCACCAACTTTGACCTGTAGATTTTTAGCCAGACGATCCCCAAGCACGACTTGATTGTTATCGCCAGCGTCTAGGTAGTGCCCCATAATGATCTGCTGCGCAATGATCGACGCGCGGCGTTCCTTATCAGGAACAACGCCGTTAACGAGCATTCCGACACTACGGTGTTCACTCGCGGCTAATAGAAAACCACTACTGCGGGGAAGGACATCGAGCTCTGGAAACTGCCGCTCTATCATTGCGACTAAACTACGACTATCGGTAATTCGTTTGCGTAATTCAGGCTCATCTAGGTAGCCCTGTTGATTTATCTGCAGTTGGCTGGAAAAAATCCGCAAGGTATTTTCAATCATCATCGGATAAGTACCCGCTTGCATGGTGATCATAAATACCAATAGGGTATTACAGAAAATCATCGCGCCAACGGTTAGCCATGTACGACGCTTATGCTGCCATAGGCTTCGCCATGCCAAAAGAATTTGGCCGCGCATCAGCGGGGGTTTCTAAGATTAGACAGGGTGAACATATAGCCCGGCAGCGTCATATCAAAACGGACATTTTGATTACGGATCTCGGTCCACTCTAGTGCTTTTTCAACCTGAGACATGCGACAACGCATCGCAACACTTCTATTACCGACAGCCTCTATGTCACCGCATTCCATCGACTTAACCAGCTTATTATCTTGATCCCAAAACTCCTGACGCAACATCACCCAGTCATCCCTAAGCACGGTGACCTGCTTGCCCCATACCACAGGCGCTGACTCGTGGGGGATTGACTCGATGGTGTACACCCTATGCCCATCAAGCTCTTGGGTATGAATCAAACGATGTGAATAATCATCGAGTAACTCCGTGGTACGACTGACATCTTTATTGGAGAAGTCACTGCCCATCCAGCTTTGATTCATCATCGACGATGGTACTTTTATCACCCGATTGATTTTAGGCGAATAACTCCACATCTGTTTATCATCAATAAGAAAGGCGTTGCCCGCATCGACCTTTGGCTCAGTGACCCGAACCAATGATTTTTTATCCCCCTGAGTCCAGCCCTGTACCGTCATCGAGCGCTGCCAGTCTGGACGATGGATCACCATAGTTAACAGACTCGAAGAGGTTAACCCACGCCAGTTATCCATCGCTTTTTGAATCATTTCTTTAGCAGAATCTTTATCCGTTGGCAGCGAGGCATTTTCGGCAGGATTAACCGGTTCAGAGACAAGAGCTCCGGCTAGGGAAGAGACTGTCAGAGCAGCCGATAACATCACACCAATAGCCAGCCCTAATGAAACCAACTTACGGTGATTTAACCTAGTGTTCTTGCTAGATAATCGGCTCATGATGCCACTCTAGTAAAACGATTTTAGTTAATAATAGCCTAGTTTATAAAATCAAAAGTTTTATCGATCTTACATAAGCCTAAATGTAGATACTGAGTACAGAATGCAGTTATAAGGGTATTAAGATCAGTTGCCACATTTCAAATGTGGGATCCAGTTTCAAGTGAAACTCCCCCGAATATGAAATCAATAAGTTAAGAGCTGAAATCCAGATAGGCATAATCGAACGATCCGGGATAAGGTGAAATTATCCGCAGAAATCCAGCCAAAATGAAACTCTCAATTTCAACGAGTGACAGGCCTCATTTAGAGGTAAGCACGGGGCATAGAGTAAATCTAAATGTAGCTAAGAATTTTAAAGTTTGGACAAAAGCTATTCACCACTAAAATAACTGAGACAGCCATTATTATTTACAGTACTTATCGTCCTCAATCACAACTCAAATGGCCAAAGCTTTTGACTCATACCTTGCCTAAGCTCGACAATCACAAGCTGAACATGACTTGCGAGCAAAATATCAGCAATTAAAATGAAAATCACGCAGCAAAAATGCCCAAACATCAGTCTGGTAGCGTAAAAAGGGTTGAGTAGGTTTAACGTAAACTAACTACAATCTAGCCATCGGTGACAATTGGCTGCACCTTGTCGTCGTTTACGCTCTAGATGTTCACAATACGTCGATAATTCTTGTGTATTGCCCACTGCGCCTTTGAATATTTTCGTGAACTCGGCGGTCATTTTAAGCCAGTTCTCGGCAGGTATGTTTAAGCGGTGCAGCAACTGCTGTGAGGATGGGCTGATAGCACCTCGTTTATCATGGCGTTGGATTCGACCTGTATCATCAACGAGTTGTAGATAATCTTTTGCATTAAACATCAGTCCTTTAGGCATATCTTGATGCTCATCGCCTACAAAAGGGAGTAGCGATTTAGGTTGTTCGCCGTTAACTGCCGCTTTGATGCGCAGCTGGATACTGGTGAAGTCTGAGGTGTCTGGAGATATCGCTATATTGGCTCGGATAGGATTGAGGTCGACATAGGCCATACAAGCCAGCACCGCCGCGTCATCAAGTAACGCTTGCGACTTAAAGCGCCCTTCCCAAAATCGACCCTTGCACTTATCTTCAGCATTGGCCTTTCTGGCTATGGGTTCATTAAGCGCCCGCATAAACCAGGAGATATCCATGAGTCGAAGTCGGTACTCTTTTATCCGCTTATTGATGATTGTTTGTTGATAAGATTCAAGAGGTTCAGCTTTAATAAAATCGTGATTCAGGCTGTCGCCTTTGAACAGTTTTTGCCATTGCGTTACAACCTCGATATCTGACCAGCTCTTAGCCAACTCAGCATCAACCCGCAATACAAGGTGCAGATGATTACTCATCACCGCAAAAGCACAGATATCGATTGCGAACACTTCAGCTAGCTGCAACAGCCGACTTTCGACCCAGTCACGCCTATGCTCATAGGATTGTCCCGTGTGAATATCAACCCCACACAGGAATGCCTTTCTAACACAGCGACTTATGCAATGATAATAAGGGGTATCTTCCAAGCTGACTAACGCTTTTCTTGGCGTTGGCATAACACACTCCTCTGTTCAACCTTAACTAAAGCCTAGTAGAGGAATCGTAGAGGAATCGCTATCCAACAATTTTGGGTGTCTTGGTTATTTTTCTGATAATTGGTGATTAAACTGTTCTGAGGCACTTGGAGAGTATAGTTTCGCAAATTCCAAAGCTTCGCTTTGAGTAAAAGGTAGAAGGCTTACCACACTGATCTTGTCAGGGGAGTCATGATCATCAATCTCCCGCTCAGTTTTATTACTAGCCCATTCCTTACGAGAAATAACCTGTAAGAAAACTTGCTCTCCGTCTATAGGTTGTAACTGTGTCTGGTCTATTTTTCCCGGCGGCAGTATTGTTGATAGGGCTTTAACGTCCAACTCCTCATTCCAATCACTTGGACGACAAGATATAAAAAATCTTGCCCTCGATAGAGCTTCGCCGAGAGTATCTTTAACTTTCCTCAAAGCCTTACGAAGCGTTCCTTGGCGAAGCTTAAGCTCATCTACAGCATCCAAAAAGAACACTGCCGTCTGATCGGGGGCTGCAAGCCAATCTTCCCATGTATGTTCTTCTTCATCTGACAATATATCTAGAACTTCACTGTCTTGGAGCTGCTCAAGCGGAATGAAAAACGATACATTCCCGTTAGCCCGGAGTATTTCATTTCGTCTTTTAAACTCATGAGTTTTGCCACATTTACCATCAGCGAGCACAACGACACAACGGTTGTCCTTAAAATCATCCCAGCTCAGACTGCCAGATGTATTTTCGCCCCATAACGACAAAAAGTCGGGTTCGACAAGGTGTTTTTCAGAGGGTTTTGCGAATCGGCGCTCTATCGGTACATGATGGATGGTCATACTATGAAATGTTCCAGATGAAGAAGGTATCACTGATTTTATATTCTCATATCCATGGTAATTGTCTAGCATTTACCCCTTGATTCAATGGGGTATATGCGCAGATGCAGTAGCTAGTTCATAGACTGGTAAGCCGCCACCTCCTTAAACACATTTCCGGCATGAGCAAAACAAAGTCAAGCAGGGGTCAGTTTGCACGAAAGTTCAATTAATGCAGGCACGAAATGGGGCGTAATTGAGCTAAGCCTAATTTACATATTCACTCAAAATCCCTACTTCCATCGAATTTCCATTCAAAGGTCTTATCTAAATTTATAAGCGCAGATGTAGGACAAAATAATAGTTAACTTCAGCCACTATTCAATAACGAGTTTCACATCGCTGGATTTATTTCATTTGAAACTGGATCCCACACAAAACAATATAACTGGTTATTACTTGCGCTCAATAAAATACTGTATATACTCACAGGTACTGTATAGAAAGACAGGGTTAACAATGAGACCACTTACACCGCGCCAAGCTGAAATTTTAGAGCTAATTAAACGTAATATTGCAGATACTGGCATGCCACCTACCCGTGCCGAGATCGCGAGACGTTTAGGTTTTAAATCAGCCAATGCTGCCGAAGAACATTTAAAAGCCTTAGCTAAAAAAGGCTGTATTGAAATTATGCCGGGTACGTCTCGCGGTATTAAGTTAACCCAAGAAAGCACTGAAGAAGCTGATTTAGGTTTACCGCTTATCGGCCAAGTTGCTGCGGGTGAACCCATTCTTGCCCAAGAGCATGTTGAGCAACACTATAAAGTCGATCCTGCGATGTTCCGCCCTTCTGCTGACTTTTTACTTAGAGTCCGTGGTGACAGTATGAAGAACATTGGCATACTTGAGGGTGATCTACTAGCTGTACATAAAATACAGCAAGCTCGCAACGGCCAGATTGTCGTCGCTCGTGTCGAAGACGATGTCACAGTGAAACGTTTCGAGAAGAAAGGCAATAAAGTTTTCTTACATGCAGAGAACGAAGAATACTCACCGATTGAAGTTGATCTTGCGAACCAAAGCTTAAGTATTGAAGGCTTAGCCGTTGGTGTGATCCGTAATGGAGACTGGCAATGAACAAACTAATAGGTACCAGCCCGCGTCATCCAGGTCTTTGGCAAGATATGCCGTCGACAAATATGACCAGTAACGCAACTAACCATATCACGACTATGGTGACCCAAACTCAAGGACGTGATGAGCTAACACAAATTAGTGCACAGCTCTCGCAACTGAGCCAGCAAGGCCGTTGGATTGTACTCATCAGCCCGCCGAACATAGGTTATAAGCAGATGCTGGCCGCTGCGGGCGTTAGAATGGATAGAATATTGTTAGTTCATGCTAAAGATGAAGTTGAAACCCTCTGGGCAATGGAGAAAGCATTAACTAGTGGTACATCGAGTGCGGTTATTACTTGGACTAACGCTTTAGATGCTCGTGATAGTCGCCGTCTACAGCTCGTTGCTAAAAGCGCACGCGCTGCTGGTATTTTAATTGAAAGTACGATTGAAAGTAGCAGCGAAAATGGCATTGGAAGTCGCATTAAAAATGCAAACTGCCATTCACTGGATAGCAGGATAAACACTCAGGGCAGCGCTTTTGCTCAAGCCTCTCTTTTTGGCGCCATCCACTAAAGTATCAAGCCCTTCTTTCTAATATCTTCTTTCTAGTAAAGAAACTCAGTTCGGCTAAAGCTCTCATTCGAGGGCTTTTTTATTACCTGCAATTTATTTCCATAATATGCAAATGAATCAAAAAGTGATCTTGATCAATATTTAAACACCAAGTAGTGTAACAAGTGATAACAACGATATTTAGTTATATCCGAGCGATTTAGTCGTCGGTCTCTGTTTTATGGACTGTAGATCCTGAACAACAACAGAGGCTGAAATCGGCCTGATATATTTCAGCCGTAAGTGCCAACGTGGTGACACAACCCAGTAGCTAATACTGAAAATACAATAGTCATGGTCGCAATAGAGATAATGCGGCTCGATTGACAAACCACTCGCGCACTTTGAAGTCATCGTTGCTTTTTTGGGAACTGAAGAGTTTACATAGAGCAGAGACTTACTGTGTGACTCTTCTTTGTCTTGTTGACAGAGGAGAAGTCTAGTGAAGCAATTGTTGTATTGTGTGCTGGCGTTGCTATTTTCGCCCGTACTTTTTGCATCAGAAATGCCACTTAACATGACAGAGGGTGTAACGGAGATCAGTGGGCGGGTTTATAACCTCCACATGATTATTCTTTACATCTGCTGTGCTATTGGCATTGTGGTTTTTGGCGTGATGATTTATGCCATGATCCACCATCGTAAATCTAAAGGCGCTATCGCCGCCAACTTTCATGAAAGTACTAAAGTCGAGATATTGTGGACTGTCGTACCTTTTATCATTCTTATTCTCATGGCCATTCCTGCAACCAAAACCTTGATTGCTATGGAAGATCCGAGTAATGCCGATCTCACCATCAAAATTACCGGCTCACAATGGAAATGGCATTACAGCTATTTCGATCAGGATATTGAGTTTTTCAGCTTACTATCCACTCCACGAGCACAAATAGATGGTACTGAAGCAAAAGGGAAAAACTACCTCCTAGAGGTTGATAAGCCTTTAGTGCTACCAATTAATCGAAAAGTGCGCTTTTTAATGACCTCTGAAGATGTTATCCATTCTTGGTGGGTACCCGCTTTTGCCGTTAAAAAGGACGCTAACCCCGGTTTCATTAACGAAGCTTGGACTCGAATCGACAAGCCTGGTACTTATCGAGGTCAGTGTGCAGAGCTTTGCGGTAAAGACCATGGTTTTATGCCGATTGTGGTGCAAGCGCTTTCTGAAGAAGACTTCGATGCTTGGCTGATTGCACAGCAACAAGAGGCGAGTAATGCACAAGCCGCCGCTAAGGCTGCGCTGTCACAGACACTGACAATGGAAGAGTTAATGACTCAAGGCGAGCAAGTGTACTTGGCTCGTTGCGCCGCTTGCCACCAGCCTAATGGTGCTGGCTTACCCGGCGTGTTTCCCTCTCTTATTGGTAGCCCAATTATCAAAGGTCCGGCTCAATATCATATTGATATCGTCTTAAATGGTAAGTCTGGCACCGCCATGCAGGCGTTTTCTAAACAGTTAACCGCAACTGAAATTGCCGCTGTTGTGACCTATGAGCGTAATGCTTGGGGCAATAACTCTGGTGATTCGGTTCAAGCTGCCGATATAAGCTCTGACACGACCACACCAGCAACATCAGTAGATACAACCCCTGCCCCCCCAAGCGCTATGCCTGCTACCTCAGCTGCTACACAAGCAGAAGTTAACCAAGATATGGCCTCAGAATCCTTAGCTGAAAGCCAAGTCACGCAAGAGCTAACAACAGCACCATTAGGTGATTTAGCCATGAACGAACTCTTCACGATGGGAGAAAAAGTCTATATGGCTAACTGCGCTGCATGCCACCAAGCAGCTGGTACTGGCCTACCTCCCGCGTTCCCATCATTAGTGGGCAGCCCAATTATCACAGGCCCTGTAGCTGCCCACCTTGATATTGTTATCAATGGCAAACAGGGCACGGCTATGCAGTCATTTAGTGCAGTGCTTACACCACAACAGATTGCTGCAGTGGTGACGTATGAACGTAATGCATGGGGTAATGACTCTGGTGATGCAGTTCAGGCTTCTGATGTTGATGGTCACGCAAAGTAAGGGATTAACATGAGCACAATTATACAAGATTCACCAGCCGCTCACGACGATCACCATGATGACCAACATCATGGGGCGCCGAAAGGCATCATGCGCTGGATTTTAACCACTAACCACAAAGATATCGGCACGCTCTACCTCTGGTTCAGTTTTATTATGTTCCTAACCGGTGGTGCGATGGCGATGGTGATCCGGGCAGAGCTGTTTCAACCTGGTTTACAGCTCGTAGAGCCAAACTTTTTTAACCAAATGACCACAGTCCACGGTTTAATCATGGTATTTGGTGCTGTGATGCCAGCCTTTACAGGCTTGGCAAACTGGCTAATCCCCATGATGATCGGCGCGCCAGATATGGCACTACCCCGCATGAATAACTGGAGCTTTTGGATCCTACCTTTCGCATTTTCGATTTTATTAAGCTCATTATTTATGGAAGGTGGCGGCCCTAACTTCGGTTGGACATTCTACGCCCCGCTATCAACTACCTATAGCCCCGACAGCACCGCACTATTTGTGTTTGCGGTGCATATTATGGGTATTAGCTCAATCATGGGTGCGATTAACGTTGTCGTTACCATTGTGAATATGCGCGCCCCCGGTATGACCTGGATGAAGTTACCTTTATTTGTGTGGACGTGGTTGATCACTGCATTCTTATTGATTGCTGTGATGCCAGTACTCGCAGGCACGGTGACAATGGTACTGACGGATAAATACTTCGGTACCAGCTTTTTCGATGCGGCCGGCGGTGGCGATCCAGTGATGTTCCAGCATATTTTCTGGTTCTTTGGTCATCCTGAAGTGTACATCATGATTTTACCGTCTTTCGGGATTATCTCGGCGATTGTGCCAGCCTTTAGCCGCAAACGCTTATTTGGTTACTCATCTATGGTTTACGCCACAGCAAGTATCGCTGTCTTATCGTTTTTAGTGTGGGCACATCACATGTTTACCACCGGAATGCCGGTGTTTGCTGAGCTATTCTTTATGTATTGCACCATGCTGATTGCGGTGCCGACAGGAGTAAAGGTCTTCAACTGGGTGGCGACCATGTGGCGAGGTTCTATCACTTTTGAAACCCCCATGCTTTTTGCGGTCGCCTTTATTATCTTGTTCACCATAGGCGGGTTCTCTGGCCTGATGTTAGCGATAACCCCTGCCGACTTCCAATACCACGACACCTATTTTGTGGTGGCACATTTCCATTATGTATTGGTGACAGGAGCAATCTTTTCCATCATGGCGGCGGCCTATTATTGGCTACCAAAGTGGACGGGGCATATGTACAGCGAAACGCTAGGACGCTGGCACTTCTGGTGTTCGGTCATTTCAGTCAACGTGCTGTTTTTCCCAATGCACTTTCTAGGGCTTGCAGGTATGCCTAGGCGTATCCCTGATTACGCAATCCAGTTTGCTGATGTGAACCAGATAGTGTCGATAGGCGGTTTTGCCTTTGGTCTGTCACAATTTATCTTTTTAGCGGTCGTGATTAAGTGCATACGCGGCGGTGAAAAGGCCCCAGCTAAACCATGGGAAGGCGCCGAAGGATTAGAGTGGACAATCCCAAGTCCTGCGCCTTATCACTCGTTCACCACCCCACCAGAGGTGAAATAAAGATGTCAGAGTTTAAGCGTAAATCCAATCGCCAACTGATCGCCGTGCTAATTATTGGCGCTGTGGGCATGTTTGGCTTTGGATTTGCGCTTGTTCCTTTGTATGACGTGCTGTGCGACGCATTAGGTATTAATGGTAAACCCCAGAATACTGCCAGCGTTTATCAGCCCGTCACGGTAGATAAAAACAGAACCGTGACTGTGGAGTTTGTGTCTCAAGTGCAAAGCGATATGCCCTGGACGTTCAAACCGCAGGTCAATACCATGCAAGTTCACCCCGGTGAGCTTATTCGGACCCATTTTGTGGCAACTAATTTATCTGCTAACCACATTGTCGGTCAGGCTATTCCGTCTGTGTCTCCTGGGCAAGGAGCTGCCTATTTTAATAAGACGGAATGTTTCTGTTTTAATCAGCAAGTATTGCAAGCGAATGCTGCTGCCGATCTACCACTCATCTTTTTTGTGGATCCGCAATTACCGGATTCAATTTCAACCTTGACCCTCTCTTATACCCTCTACAACATCACCGACAAAGGCTATGTCGACGATTTTGTTGAGCAAGGAGCTGCAAGATGATTACCCAATATACCCACAGAAACACCTCCAGCAACAAAGGCAATGCCGTTTACATCAGCATTGCAAAGCAAGGAGTAGCGAGATGACCACCGAACATAAACACGAGAACTACTATGTACCAGAGCAAAGTGCTTGGCCCATTATTGGCGCAGTGGGTTTATTCCTTATCGCCTTCGGCGCAGGAAGCTATGTCTCAGAGCTAAATAGCGAAGGCGGCAGTGGCGGCTACATTCTGCTTGCAGGCATCGCTGTGACTATTTTTATGATTTTTGGCTGGTTTAGAACCGTTATCGCCGAGTCGATGGCAGGGCTTTATTCTAAACAGATGGATCGTTCGTTTAGACAAGGAATGAGCTGGTTTATCTTCTCAGAAGTCATGTTCTTTGCCGCTTTTTTTGGTGCCTTGTTTTACGCCCGAATCATTGCAATACCTTGGCTTGGTGGCGCATCAAATAATGCCATGACCCATGAAGTGTTATGGCCTATGTTTGAAGCTGCTTGGCCTTTGCTGACAACGCCAGATGGCTCGTTGACGCAAGCCATGGACTGGACAGGTCTGCCGCTCTACAACACGCTCATACTTCTCACTTCATCTATCACTTTGCACTTTGCTCACGTAGGGTTAGAAAAAAATAAACGCACAGCTTTAACCGTCTGGTTAGCAATAACCATTCTACTTGGGGTAGCGTTCTTATTCCTGCAAGTTGAAGAGTATGTCCATGCCTACCAAGAGATGGGACTGACATTGAATTCGGGCATTTATGGCAATACCTTTTTCTTACTAACAGGCTTTCATGGTATGCACGTCACCCTAGGTACCGTGTTCCTTATGGTGCTGTTTGTAAGGGTCGTTAAAGGACACTTTTCGCCTGACAAGCATTTCGCTTTCCAGGCTGGTAGCTGGTACTGGCACTTTGTTGATGTGGTGTGGTTATGTCTATTTATCTTTGTTTATGTACTTTAACCGCTCACATCTAGCTGACATTTGAAGAGTCAGTTATCAGTAGGGTCTGGAGTTAGGTGTTATGACTCCAGTCCCTAATGCCACTAGCAGCAATAACACCACCAGCACCGAAAATATGACTCGTCGGCCTAAGTATTGACTCATAGGCACACTCGACTCCCCCTTAACCATAATAAATAGGGCTCGGCCTAGATTAAACAATATGAATACTAGTAGCAGTACTAAAACCAACTTAAAGATAAACAAAGCAGACATAGCGCTTCCTCGCGTTAGGGTGAATCTTGCTTGGTTATTTATTGTGCTTTCTACTGTGATAGTGTTTTCAATTTTGGTCAAGTTGGGTTTTTGGCAGCTCGAAAGAGCAAAGTACAAAGCCCATTGGCAGCAAGAACTGACAACTCGACAAGCGGCGGCGGTATTAACCTATGATCAGTTACTTAACCTCCCGAAAGAGGAAGCGTTAACCGGCTTTAAATTAAAAACCGCAGTGACGCCCATCTCGACAGATATTTTTATCTTGGACAATCAAGTTTATAAGGGAAGAGTAGGCTACCTAGCCTTACAAGCTTTACAGGTCAACGAAGCAGAGCCGTGGCTGTTAGTCGAACTGGGGTTTATCGCTGCGAGTATGGATCGCGCTAAGCTACCAAACGTAACCGCGATCACCGTCCCCGTTATGCTAGAAGGGCGAGTCTATCAAAAACAGATGAACCCAATGAGTTCTGATCTAATGGCGGAAACTAGTTGGCCCAAACGCATTCAAAACCTAAACATCCCCCAACTTGCAAAACTGATTGATAAACCGCTAGCCAACCTAGTATTACAACCAAGTAATTTAGACAACGCCTACCCTCACCCATGGCAACCTATCCCGCTATCGTCACAAAAACACCAAGGCTATGCCGTGCAATGGTTTTCAATGGCTGGCGTATTTGCCTTGCTTATGGGGTATCTATTTTTTCGCAAATTAAAACAACAAGATAATAAGAAGCACTAATCAACATAAGGTAAATGTTCTATTGCTAACTAAGAATAGACAATGTAGGTTAGAAATTGTGCATCCTAGCCGTTACGGGAAGCAGAACTCGAACTATAAATTTTAAGACATCACCTGATTTCAACACTGCTTTCATCACCCATGAAAGCGGCAATCTTAAAACGAAATGTCATTAAAGGACGTTATCTAAAGTGGCATGTTGAAGCCTGAAGTGATGAAGTAAAATAAAGAGGAGATGGAATGAACTCCCCCACAAGCAACGGCAAAAAAACACTCATCTTGCTATTACTGGCTTTTGTCTTGCCTGTAGTTGCCGCAAAAATTGTGCTCAGTTTTGACTTATATAACGGCGGCGCGACAAATAAAGGCCAGCTATTAGATACCAGTATTAGTTATCAAAATCTGGCGATGGCTAACCCTCAACCTCATGAATGGCAGCTACTTTATCAATTGCCTAGCCAATGTAATGCCGTTTGCCAAGATAGACTCTACATTCTGCAGCAAAGCCATATCGCCTTAGGACGCAACCAAGAACGCGTACACACCATCATCATGCTCAATGAGCAAAGCGATACCGCTGCGCTCGCTTCTTTTAATTTTATCACTGCAACTCCCTCTAAAGCGCTTAGCCAGTTGCTTGCTCAGCAAGAATTTGTCATCGTCGATCCCTTAGGAAGCTTAGTCATGAGCTACCCTGTGACTGAAGACCATCAAGCACAGATAATGCAAGGCAAGGCCTTAGTGGCTGATCTACGTAAGTTACTTAAACTTTCACGGATTGGTTAAGGGGGGCTTTTATGAAACAAAAGCCAATGCAGATTAACTCATTATTGAAAGTGACCTTGGTGTTTACCCTGTGCGTGATATTACATAGATGCGCTTATACCTTGCTAGTCACCTCCAAATCACTAATCGCTGGAGGTGCACTCAATGCAGATTAACTCATTATTAAAAGTGACCTTGGTGTTTACCCTGTGCGTGATATTACATAGATACGCTTATGCCTTACTAGCCATCTCCAAACCCCA
>NZ_JBRILQ010000016.1:0-84551 GCF_052977045.1 Shewanella sp. 125m-7 | reverse complement strand
TTGATAGTCCTATATTGATAGTCCTATATTGATAGTCCTATATTGATAGTCCTATATTGATAGTCCTATATTGATAGCACTAAATTGATAGTCCTATATTGATAGTCCTATATTGATAGTCCTATATTGATAGTCCTAAATTGATAGCACTAGATTTATGGTTATAACTTCATAAGCGTTTATTTATAAAAATGAAAAGGCCACTTTCTGCAGCAGAAAGTGGCCTTTTAGCATTAAAACTTATCGCTATTTAGCTAGAAAATGACGATTAGTCTTCGCTAGTTTCAATTAGATTATTAATCGCTTTTGAGATCAGATCTTTCTTCATCTGCGTTTTGGTCACTTTTTGATTAAACCAAAAGCTCATCGGCTGCTCAAAACCAATACCGTGCATATAGTTGTAAATCGCTTTACGCAGCCCCTCGCCGAGCATTTCATGATCTGTGCCCGTTGGATCTGTAAAGTCGACATCGTTTTCAGCAAATAAAATCTCAGGACGCTCGCAAAGCGTAATACCAAACTGCTCAGGATTAATACCGATAGGACTATGGATAGTCGCCACAAAACGGTGCCAGTATGCAGACTGAAAACACCCCTGACTCATCATCTGACGTACCATTTCCAGCGAATCAACCGTTTCTTGCTCCGTTTGAGTCGGAAAACCGTACATCAAATAAGCGTGAACCAATATGCCGGCATCACTAAAGGCTTTGGTGACTTGGGCAACGCGCTCAACGCTCACGCCTTTTTTCATCAGTTTCAACAGACGATCTGACGCCACCTCAAGGCCACCACTCACTGCGATACAGCCAGAATCAGCGAGTAACTGGCAACGCGCTTGGCTAAAGGTTCTCTCAAAACGAATGTTGCCCCACCAGCTGATCACGACATTGCGCTCAATTAAACGCTTAGCGAGTGTAAACAAAAGCTTTGGCGGTAACGCTTCATCGACAAAGTGGAAACCTGTCTCGCCAGTTTCTTCAATCAATTGCTCTATTCTATCCACCAACACATCGGCGCTAGCGGCATCAAAACGGTCGATATAATCTAAGCTGACATCACAAAAGCTACATTTACGCCAGTAACAGCCGTGGGCGATGGTAAGTTTATTCCAGCGTCCATCGCTCCAAATGCGGTGCATTGGGTTAAGCATTTCACACAAAGATAGATATTCACCTAATGGCAGGCCGTCATACACAGGTGCACCCACATCGGTTTGCGGGATATCGTGCAGCTCAGTGTTTTCGTTAAAGTGTACGTAAGGCTCGCCATTTTCATCCTCAGCAAGGAAATAGGTACGCACCAAATCATCAATCTCACGCTGTCCTTGGAAATATTCAAGCAAGGTAATAAATGGGCGCTCGCCATCATCAAGACAGATAAAATCAACAAACTCAAACACACGGGGATCTTTAAGCGCACGTAGCTCGGTGTTGATAAAACCGCCGCCCATTACAATAGGAAGCTCTGGATTGATGGCTTTACAGGTTTGTGCAATACGCAGCGCGCCCAGCATATTGCCCGGGAAAGGCACGGTTAATGCGACCACGCTAGGCTGGGTTTCTTCTAAATATTGCTCGACTAACTGTTCTAGAATTTCTGAGCTAAAACTTGGCTCGTCCATCAAGGTATCGTAAAGGTTATCAAAGCTTGGGTTGGCCGCAGCAAGCTTCTCGCCATAACGGCTCACCTCAAAGTAAGGATCAACCCCTTGAGTGATAACGTTCGATAAGTCGTTAATAAACAGCGTGGCTAAATATTTGGCTTTATCTTGTACACCAAGATTACCAAAAGCCGCTTGCAACACATCGCCAGATACCGCTTCCATCTGGGCAATCGTGTCAAACGCAGGGCCTTCAGGTAAAAAACGGCGCGAGTTAATACGCAGTGCAAGGCTGGGATCTTTTCCTTGTAAAAAGCGAATAGCAGGTTCAACGGCAAGGTGATAGCGGTCATACTCGGCTAGAAAATTGAAAATAACATCAGGCAGCTGATCGTCTTCAAAGTGCTCGTAGTTTTCTTCCACATGTTGACGAATAATCTCCAGCGCGGGCGCTGTCATCATCTCTAGGAAAAGCTCAATAGCAGGATCTCGCTGCACCGCCTCATAACCTCGAGAGCGTAAAAAACCCGTTAAATACGCTGTTGCCGGATAAGGCGTATTGAGCTGGGTCATAGGTGGAGTCATTAGAAGAACGGTCATAGCCTGCCTTTAAATAGTAAAACTTGAATACTCTGTTAGAAACTGAACGGTTTGATGCAACAGTCCATTGGAAAACGTATCGGTGACAACGGGACTGTGATAAGTCCGTAAAGTTGGCCTATGAAAGCCATCAGTGAAAACGGTCACTAAGCTTCCGTTACACCCGCCACTAAATAGCTTCAGTAAATGCCATCAGTTTATAAAGAGTGTGGCAGCAAAAAGCGCAGCCAAAAAAATAATGAGGGATTCTAGCAAATGTACTAAATAAAAACCCGAAAATTAGCGGGTGGCAGATGACTTTATCAACGGTTCTTTTTACGCTTTATCTAAAATTGTGTACCTCTTGGAATAATGGTGAAGCAAATCGCTTCCAGCGGAGGAATGTGCAGATACTGCAGAGGCTCGCCTCAAGTACGTCCCTGTAGACTCAACGAAATAAAAAACATCCTTGTTAAAAGGCCAGCTCGGTATCCAGACCTCTCGTTCAAGTGGCAAATTAACAGTGACATATATGGACGCTCCTGGCAAATTAACAGTGACACCCATGATTATTGGCTGGATTTTCAACCTCTGACTAAGCTTTAATAACCACAATCGAACAGAGGTTGTTATGGCCAGACCAAGAAGTACCTTAGTTAGCATGGAAGACACTCCTTTTTACCACTGCACATCTAGATGCGTGCGAAAATCCTGGCTAACAGGCGTCGATAAATATACGGGCCAGTCTTATGAGCATCGTCGTGATTGGGTTGAATCAAGGCTTCTTGAGTTAGCGAATGTATTTGCGATAGATGTTGCTGCATATGCGGTGATGTCTAATCACCTCCACTTGGTGCTGAGGGTGGATATTTTTGAAGCGAACAGTTGGTCAGATAGAGAGGTTGTAGAACATTGGCATCAACTGTTTAAAGGCACAGACATTACTCAAAAATTTGCCAAAGGTGACGTCATTGAAAGTGTTGAGGTGACGAGCCTAAAGCACTCCATTGCTTTGTTTCGCAGCAGATTAAGTGATATCTCATGGTTTATGCGGGCACTGAATGAGCCCATTGCTCGCATGGCTAATAAGGAAGATAACTGCACCGGTCGTTTCTGGGAAGGAAGGTTCAAATCTCAAGCCTTGCTTGATGAAGCGGCCGTGTTGGCTTGTATGGCTTATGTTGACCTCAATCCTGTTCGCGCAAAAATGGCTGAGACCCCAGAAACCTCAGACCACACGAGTATTCAGCTTAGAATTAAATCCGCCCTAAATGGTGAGCAACCCAGTACGTTACTGCCTTTTGTTGGTAACGAACGCAAGGATATGCCCAAAGGGCTGATGTTCAGTGCCAAAGATTACCTGCAACTGGTTGATGATACCGGGAGAGTAATTCGAAATGATAAGCGTGGAGCGATAAGTGCTACCTCTTTGACAATACTCCAAAGGCTTAATATTCCACAAGCAAACTGGATAAAGCTTACGAGTGATTTTAGTCGATTATTCAAAGGTCCAGTCGGCACGCTTGAAGAACTCGATGCGTACTGCGAACATCTAGAGCGTAAACGAAGACAAGGCGCCGCTAATTGTCGACGATGGTTAGATAGCGCTTAGCAAAGCCGCTTAATGGCCAAAACTCAATATTTAGAAAAAAGCTTCCGAACCTATGTTCGGCATTTTTGTTACTTGCTTACTGGTGAAATAGCCGAAATTTAAGTGATTGAAAACGGTTCTACGCTTAATGTTAGTGTACCACCACAGAAATATGGTTTTACGGCTTGGGACTGTATGTCAGTCACCCCGATTATTTTGTAGACTCTATTAAAGTGGAATAAATATGGATGGCCATGTTTTTTTCAATTAAAGTGGAATAAATATGGATGGCCATGTTGTTTTTCACCACGAAGCGCTGCGCTTTCACGAAGAATACGGAGATATAAATAAAGGACTCAAACGGTAAATGCTTAAACAATGACCAATCTCAAACTATTAAATAAATAGTACTGTCATGGTAAATAACAGCACTATGGGCATATAGATAAACAGAGTGATTCACATCACACTCTTTGCGCCCTGCTAATGAGAAAATATATCTCCTTACTCGCTAACCCTTTCAATTAATTTTATATGCATGCTACAACACCAAACAACGCCTCTTCATTCCAGGGAAATGCGCTTGCGGCTTTCTCATTTTTACTTTGGGGCTTGATGCCGCTCTATTATCACTTCCTTCCTGGTGCGAATATTAATGAATTATTGGCGTTTAGGATCTTGTTCTCAGTCCCTTTTATGATAGTGGTATTCCTACTTATGGGTCGCAAGATGCCTTCTATTTCACAGCTTAAAGCCGACAAAAAGTCTGTGCTGTTGTGTGGGTTGGCATCACTGATTATGTGCGTTTCTTGGTACAGCTTTACTTGGGCTATCACCCATGGACAAGTGCTTGCCGCCAGCTTAGGGTTTTTTATTAACCCACTTTTTGCTATCGGCTTGGGTGTACTGTTTCTTGGGGATAAATTAACTGCAGCACAAAAAATGGCGGTATTTTTGGGGTTCTGCGGTATCAGCTACATGGTCTATAGCTATGGAGAACTTCCATGGCTTGCACTCAGTATGGGCAGCTTTTTTGCGCTATACGGCTTGTGCAAAAAATTTATTCGCTTTGACTCACTGACCTCTGTCACTGTTGAAGCCGCTCTATTAATGCCATTTGCCGCGATCTATTTAGTCTGGTTGTGGAGTTCAGATCAAAGTGTGGCAATATCTTCAGCGTTATCAGGACAGACATCGGTATTGCTGCTGTATATTGGCTCAGCTCCTGTGACGTTAATGCCTCTAGTCTTCTTTGCGCTTGCCATCAGAGCAACAAGCCTTTCGATGATAGGGCTAATGCAATATATCGAACCTAGCTTGCAATTCCTTATTGCTGTTATTTTATTTAATGAAGTTTTTGATCAGGTTAAAGCGGTAAGTTTTGCCCTGATATGGACCGGGCTACTGTTATGTTCACTCGAGGCCCTTCCTGTGCTAAAAAATATGAAGCATAAGTATCGAGCCAGCAAACATCCAAGTTAGTGATACACGTTAGGCTGAACCGTAGCGATTAGCACTACGGTTCATCCACCAGCTTGTACCATCTTAATCTTAATCTAAATCACAGGAACGATGGCCTAAAGCCCAACCTAAACAAAGCAGCATTATCCGTCTCAGCTTATACCGTCTTAGCCCTAACCGTCTCAACTTTTCCTCGAACCTAGGTCCTAGAACCTAAGACCTGCTCTTCCTTCTTTTAAATCATATCTTTCTCTGTACGCTTTGCTCCCAAAACTGCTTCGACAAATTATGGGTCTTGGTCGATAGACGCGATACCTGCTCGCCCCGTTCTGTAGCATCCATCGTTTGCTCTAAGCTTTCTAATGACAGTTCACTGATCACCTGTATCGAGTGACTAATATCATTGGCTACGGTTGTTTGCTGTGTCATTGCACAGGCATTTTCATCACTCATCAGATTCATCTTGATTATTGACTCTCGCAACGCTTCAAAAGACTCATCGACTTGCTTAGCGAGTTCTACTGACTGCTCAGCCTTTTGTTGCCCTGCTGCCATTGTTATACCAGCCCTTTCAGTGCTGTCTCTAAATTTACTCACAATCGCTTCAATATGCGATGTCGACTCGCTAGTTCGGCTTGAAAGTTGACGCACTTCATCGGCAACGACGGCAAAGCCTCGTCCTGACTCCCCAGCTCTTGCGGCCTCAATGGCTGCATTTAATGCCAGCAGGTTTGTTTGCTCGGCAATGCCACGAATAACATCCAATACCTTATTAATATCTTGGCTATCTTGTTCGATAGATGCGACAACGGAGGCAAAATTGCCCACCTCTTCTTTAAGTTGATTGATAGAGTCGATAACGCGCACGAGTAACTCATGGCCTTTTTCAGCCGACTGGTTACTCATCGACATTTCACGAGCCGCATTATGAATGTTTTGGCTCACCTCATTAAAGCTGGCGCTCATCTCTTCCATTGCGGTTGCTGCTTGGCTCGTTTGTTGGCTCTGGCTATCTGCACGCTGGCGAGTATTGGCTATAGTGTCGTTTAAGCTTCCGCTTAAGGACTCAATAGCGCCTGCAGAATCTGCCATACGTCCAACCACACCACCGGTTTCGGTCAGTAGAAATTGCAGAGCAAAACTCACTTTACCGATTTCATCTTGTCGCCCAGTAAACACCCCTGTTGCTAATGGATCTTCAACCGTTTTGGTTGCCTGCGCCACCAAGAGATTAAAGGGTTTTAGGATTAGCTTAAGACCAACAACGGCAGCCCCGCCTACGACTATCGCTGCCATTACTGGCGAATAGCTAGCAAGTAGCACGGCACAACAAACAGACAACATTAACCATGCGTACAGTTTTGCGCTAAAACCTAACAAGGGTTTACGTAATGCTTGAGGCGTTTTACCCGCTTGAATCCCCTGATAGATCCCTTGGGCACGGCTTATTTGCTCTGGAGTGGCTTTACGGCGCACCGATTGGTACTCGTGGATCTTGCCGTTTTCATAGACGGGGGCGATATATGCATTCACCCAATAATGGTCACCGTTTTTGGTGCGATTTTTAACGATGCCGACCCATGGCTTACCTTGTTTAATTCGCTCCCAAAGTGATTTAAATGCTGCCTCTGGCATATCAGGATGGCGAACGACATTATGGGGCTGGCGTTGTAACTCATCGAAACTGTAGCCGCTAACCTGAATAAATCCTTCATTGGCGTATTTGATATTGCCATCGAGATTGGTGGTCGATAGCAAAATGCAATTATCGGTTAGGGTCTTTTCTGTTTGGGTAATCGGTTGGTTGTTTCGCATTATTTTAAGTCTTTTCGCGGATAAACATCAGCGATTATTCTGACAAAATAATATTCAAAAGGGATTGATTATTATCACGAAATTAAACAAGCACTTGGATAAATTCGGTTTAAGATCACAATCATGAGTTAAAGGGAAAGTCATGAGTTAGTCACCAATAGCAAAATCGATAAAAAACGTGTTCATTTCAGCTTGAAAGAGATATAGATGCACAGATTTAAAAAGCGCTAACCTAGATTAACGCCTTTTATTAACCAACATTATTGACCCGCAAGCTCAATAAAGGCGGCCGTGTACATCCTTAAATTCAGCATTAATTGATCGTAAGTAATAAACTCATTTTCACTGTGGCCAGTATATTCCACACCCGGCATAGTCGGGCCAAAACTCAGGGCATTAGGAAATAGTTTACTATTAGTCGAGCCACCAATGGCAACTGGCTTAGGATCTTTTACGCCAGAAAAGTGGCCAAACACATCGAGTAATGTCTCTACATGCGGTGCTCCTTCCATCACCATAGGTTTGCCCCAGTAGCTTTCAAGTTCAATCACTGATACCTGATGTTGTTGTTGCCACTGCGCCATAGCAGCCAATGTTTGCTGCTCAAGAAGCTCTGCAGTCTTGCCTTTTGGCCGTCTTAAGTTAATGGTTATTTCTGTGCCCTTATCCGTTTGTTTAACCACAGTAGGTGCTAAGGTCATCTCTCCCATAAAGTCATCTTTATATGCGATTTCACCAAATTGCTCTGCGTAAATCCCTAAACCAACCATTTCATCAATAAATGAATGGGTCAGCGCTGCGGTAGATTTTGGCCAGTGATATCCAGATAACAACCGGGCCAGATGGGTCACTGCGTTGACACCATCTTCAGGGGTTGATGAATGAGTAGACTTGCCATCTGCAAAAATAGTGACCCGTTCGCCTTTTGCTTGAAAGCGATAACTCATCCCCTTTTGAGCCAAAGACTCGGCTTCAAGTTTTGCTAACAGAGCGCTGTCAATATGAGCGAGTTCTGCACTTGCTTGTTGCGGGACCTGACTTGAAAAAGCGCCCCCTTTAAAGCTAATTAATTGTGGTGTTTTAGCGAGCGGATTAGCCATTGTTGGGATGGTAAATTTAATTTGACTCCAGCCTTTCTCGGCAGTCACAACCGGATATTGGGCATCAATGGTGATATTAATATCTGCAGGGGTATAGGTTTGTAAAAAGTCTCTCAGCGGCTGCCAATCAGACTCTTCAGCCATATAAACCATTAACTCTATGCGTTTGTTTAATTGGACATTGTTATCTTTAATCGACTTCATTGCGTACATAGCGGTAACGATGGGGCCTTTATCGTCCTCTGTACCTCGACCAATTAATTTACCCGGTTCTGATTGAGTATCCAATATATAGGGACTCTGTTGCCAAAGTGATGGTGTGGCCGGTTGTACATCGCCATGGGTGATAACGCCGAGTTTATCTTCGCTTTGGCCAAGCCCAATCAACACAAGATAACCATGGTCGCTATAATCTAAACCTAGCGCTTGGCTTAGTGATTTAAGTTCGCTTTTAAAGCCAATAAATTCTGGATTTGTATCGGGTGTTAACCCTGCTATCGCTTGAGTATTAAAGGCAACTAATGTCGCTAAATCGTCGACCATCTGGTTTGAATAGGTATCAACGGCATATTTAGCCACTTTTTCAGAAGCTGGTGTGACAGCCTGCGCGGCAGTAGAAAGTAATGCCAATGCCAGGAGCGGTATCAATAGGTAAGGTAAAGGTTTCATGGTATTCCATTTATTATTATCAATTAAACGTTAACGCTATTAATCCACAGCAGTTTGCCATAAAAATCCCCCATAAATGTGTAAAAAATCGCTAAACGCACGGTTTGTTACAAACAATACGGTTTTTTAATAGATTCACCCCATTAAAGCGTGATACTTAAAGAAGTTAACACCAACGCAATCTAATTGGCGATATTTTTAAACAAGTACATTCGGGGACATAAATATGAAGGGATTAACCCTCAAACCAGTCGTTACTGCAGTTGCTCTAGCTTTAGCACTTAGCGCATGTAGCGCTTCAACAACTAACACGAGCACTGATACACAAGTCGCTCCAAATGTTGTTGCACAGCAAATCATTGAAAGTAATGCCAGCAATCCATTTTTCAAGCCGTATGATACTTATTTCGGCATTCCTGATTTTTCTAAAATCAAACCTGAACATTATTTACCCGCTTTTAAAGCGGGTATTGCTCAGCACCAGGCCGAAATTCAGGTGATTATTGATAACCCTGAAAAGCCAAACTTTGCGAACACTATCGAGGCGATGGAGTTTTCAGGTAATTTGACCACTAAAGTGGCTAGCGTATTTTATAACCTAACGGGTGCAGATACTAATGAGCAGTTGCAGGCAATTTCTAAGGAAGTCTCGCCGATGCTGTCATCAGCCAGTGACGATATCTTGCTTAATGATGCCCTCTTTCAAAAAGTAAAAGCCGTTTATAACCAACGCGACAGCTTGTCTCTTAATGTTGCTCAGGCAAAACTGTTAGAAGACACATACAAGTCATTTACTCGTGGTGGCGCTAACTTGAGCGAAACAGACAAGACCCAGCTTAGAGCGCTTAACGAACAAATTGGCAAGCTAAGCCTAGAGTTTGGCGATAACCTACTCGCTGAAACCAACGCATTTGAGTTAGTGATTGATAGCAAAGCTGACTTAGCTGGCCTACCTGATGACGTGATAAATACCGCAGCACAAACCGCAACAAAACGTGGTCACGACGGCAAATGGGTATTTACCACTTCACGCCCATCGATTACCCCTTTCTTAACTTATGCTGATAACCGTGATCTGCGTGAAACCCTCTACAAGGGGTATGTTGAGCGTGGAAATAACGATAACGCTAATGACAACAAGAAGATTTTAGCGAAGATGGCGGCACTGCGTGCAGAACGTGCTCAGCTTATGGGTTACAAAACTCATGCACACTTTGTGCTTGAAGAGGGTACAGCACAAACACCTGAAAACGTCTATGACCTACTCAACAAAGTATGGCCAGCAGCATTGTCACAAGCAGAAGCTGAAGTGGCTGACATGCAAGCGCTTATCTACTCACAAGGCGATGAATTTAAAGTGGCTGGATGGGATTGGTGGTATTACTCAGATAAGATCCGCGTAGCTAAATACAGCTTTAATGAGCAGCAAACTCGGCCATACTTCTCTTTGGAAAGCACACTTCAAGGAGTGTTTTATACTGCAAATCGTCTATTTGGCATCACAGTAAAAGAGCGTACTGATCTACCTAAGTACCATGATGAAGTGCGAACTTGGGAAGTGTATGACAAAAATGGCGAGCTAATGGCTATCTTTATGGGTGACTACTTCGTTCGCGACAGCAAGCGTGGCGGTGCATGGATGAACTCATATCGCCAACAGTACAACATGGATGGCACTGACTCTATGCCAATCATCGTCAACGTACTTAACTACCCTCGCCCAGTCGGTGATGAGCCTGCATTGTTAACATTCGATGAAGCTAGCACGCTATTCCATGAGTTTGGCCATGCGCTGCACGGCATGATGTCGGACGTTGAGTATCGCTCACAAGCGGGTACCTCTGTACCACGGGACTATGTAGAGTTCCCGTCACAAGTGATGGAAAACTGGATGACACAACCAGAAGTATTAGCGCAATTTGCTAAGCACTACAAAACTGGCGAAGTGATCCCGCAAGAGCTAGTGGAGAAAATTCAAGCCGCAAGCAAGTTCAACCAAGGTTTTGCTACCGTTGAATATATGGCTGCGACTAAGCTTGATTTAGATTGGCACACAGTAACTGACTTCACGCCAAAAGATGCGGCTAAGTTTGAAGCCGATTCGTTAAACAAGATGGGACTCATCTCTGAGATAGCACCTCGCTATCGCAGTACTTACTTCTCACACATCTTCTCTGGCGGTTACTCTGCGGGTTACTACAGCTATATCTGGTCTGATATTTTAGGCGCCGATGCGTTTGAGGCCTTTAAAGAGAATGGTATTTTCGATAAAGCAACAGCGGATGCATTTAGAAATAACATTCTTTCTCAAGGCGGCAGTGAAGATCCTATGCAACTTTACAAGCAGTTCCGTGGTAAAGAAGCTGGCATTGACCCACTACTTCGCAGCCGTGGTCTTTTAGCTAAGTAACGCGTTAATGTTCAATAAAAAGACACGCATTTTGCGTGTCTTTTTTGTGCCATAAAAATGTCGTTCGCCATTATTTCTGCCAGCTGCAACATCTAAAAAACACCTTAAAAGCAGACGTTTAAACCACCAACAAGGCAACCAGCCAGTAGAACGTAGCGCAACAAATTGATACAAGCGAAACCCAGTCAAGATCACAAATCTCTCATCAATTATCTTTATACTCTGACCCCGCTAATAGTGAGTTATGCCAAAAATAAACCTATTAGTTTTTTGGGAAGGAGCACTCCTTCTCGGGGTCTAAACAAATATAAGAGTTATGGATATGTTAAATAAGAAAGTGCTAGCCGTTGTTATCGCTTCATCACTGGGACTCACTGGCTGTGATTGGCTCGATAATGATGATGACAATAATAAAGACAATACCATCAGCGTTCGCCTGATGGAGACGACTGACATCCACACCAACGTGATGCCGTACAATTACTTTGTCAGCGAAGAAGTCAACGAAACTAAGTTACCTGAATGGGGCTTAGCACGTACATCTTTGGTTATCGAAGCAACGCGTGATGAAGTTCAAAACAGCATGCTGTTTGATAATGGTGATTTAATCCAAGGTAGCCCAATGGGCGACTATATGGCGTCGCTGGGTACTGAGCACGTTAAAGAAAATACTCACCCTGTTTACAAAGCAATGAATGAATTGCAATACGATGCCGCTAACTTGGGTAACCATGAGTTTAACTACGGCCTAGAGTTCCTTGATGAGTCACTTAAAGGTTCAGACTTCCCTTATGTGAGCGCTAACGTATGGAAAGTTGATAACTCGCTAGAGAAAGTAAGCAATGCTGCACAAGAGTGTGAAGTTCGCATTACTGAAGAGTTCTACGACCAAGCTGAGCATAAGTATGAGCCATATGTGATCTTAGATCGTGAATTTAAGAGCAGTAACGGCGAGTCTTACTTAATTAAAGTGGGTGTAATTGGCTTTACCCCGCCAAACATTATGGGCTGGGATGCATCATTACTTAAATGTAATGTGATGGTGTCTGACATCAAGAAAACTGCTGAACATTATGTGCCTAAGATGAAAGCTGAAGGCGCAGACATTATTGTTGCGATTCCTCACTCAGGTCTAAATGACAATGACAATGAGTTTGCTGAAAACGCAACATTACACCTTGCCTATGTCGATAATATTGATGCAATCATGTTTGGCCACGATCATCGTGAATTCCCAAATACAACGGGTGAATACGGTGAAATCGAAGGTGTCGATGCTAAGCTTGGTCTAATTAATGGTGTTCCAGCTGTTATGCCTGGTTTCTGGGGCGCTAAGTTAGGTGTTATCGACTTAACCCTAACAACTAAAGATAACGGCGAAAGCTGGAGCGTTGACCATACTCAGTCAACTTCAGAGCTTCGTTCACTAGTACCAAACAGCTCTGACCCAATCATCGAAGACTTAGTGGCTAAAGAGCACCAAGGCACGATTGATTACATGTCTACATCTATTGCTTCAATCGATGTGAACATGAACAGTTTCTTCCCACAAGTGGTACCTGATTTATCTATTCAGGTTGTTAACGAAGCGCAACTGCACCAGTTAATGAAGTGGAAAGCTGAAGGTGAGTTTAAAGATGCTGCTGACGACGCTATCTTCTTGTCAGTTTCTGCACCTTTCAAGTCTGGCCGTAACGGTCCACAAGACTTTACCAACATCCAAGAAGGCGAGCTAACTAACGCATCTGTTGCTGATATCTATGTATTTGATAACAATACACCAGCTGTATTGAAGATGACGGGTTCTGATATGAAGAACTGGATTGAGTGGGTTAACTCAAACGCATACAACAGCCTACCTTTAGCAGCTGATGAACGCTTCCTAAATGAATCATTCCCAGGCTATAACTTTGACGTATTCTTTGGTGGTTTCAGCCAAGCTGGTGAAGGCCTACTGAAGTACACTGTAAACGTAGAAAACGAATCAAAGTACATCAAGATTAATGGCTTTGAGTATGAGACTACCACTAGTGAGCAGATTGACAGCCTAACTTATAACGGCGTTGAAATTGCTGATGATGCAGAAATCTATGTCATCACTAACAACTACCGCGCGTCTAACGTGAAAATGCCAGGTGTTGATAAAGCCGTTCTAGTTAAAGAAGAAGCGGCATTTAATAACCGTGAGTTAGTGCAATACTACCTAGAAGACTCGCTAGCAGACAACCAAGGTGATGCATCATTGGCCTTCCCGAATGCTGAAGTGTTTAAGCTTGTAGCACCAAACACAGACAGCGTTTGGTTTACCTCGGCAACACTTGATGAAGCGTTCCGCTGTGTTGACAGTGGCATCACAGGTCTTTCTACAGAGAAAGAAGAAGACACTAAAGCGGGTACTGAAGGCTTTACTAAGTTCAACTTTAACTTTGACTACAACGGTGAGTTCAACTGCGCGGCTAAAGCCAAGTAGTTAACACAAAGTAGCTAACACAAAGTGAATAAGGCGCCTTTAAAGTAAGTTAAATTAAAACTTAAATACAAGCTCTAATAAACTAAAAACCCTACTTAGCGATAAGTAGGGTTTTTTATACTCAATCACTAGGCGCTTCTTTTAGACTGAAACAAATGCTTAAGCTTTTAACTTAAGCCAGCCACTAGTTTGCGGGAAAAAACAATTGGTAGACCCAGCGTGCACCATAAAACCCTGCTGGAATGCCTGCGATAATGGCAACCATTAACGCAAAAAACTTCAGTCTCTTATGATTCAAGTCAGATAAAAGCGCTTCAATATCAGAATCATGCATCGATTCTTGAGACCTTACCTTATTAGGCTCCATGTCTATTCGACTCCTTGTCCTATTCATCACTTATTATGTAACAGTGTAAACCATATTAAGTTAACTGCAGATATAGATTTTAGTATAAGAATGTTTCTAAACATTCCATACTGAGTCAAACATCCATTGGTGTGTCTGGTCTAAAAAAGATAATGCAACGGCTAAAATAAGTGCTGATACAAAGCTGGGCAGCCAAGCTAATGCGTAAGCTAATACGTAAGCTAATACTTCAACGAACGACTGCTAATACGTAAAATCACGCCCGTGAACACGCCATAAGCACGCTTTATTTAGCCGGCGCAACGTGAAATCGACACTGTTTACTGACTTTGCTCAAGGTTATGCCCTCTGCTTGCAAGAGCTTTTGGGTCAATGTCTGTATTCGTGCAGTCTCACCGCTGCTGATCGCCCTATCCAATAAGATTTGTGACTCAAATATAAAACTTATCATCAAGCTGTCTGGCATTTTTGCAAAATTAACTTGGTGAGTCACCCACATAAACCCTGCAACTTGCTCCTTAGCGGCCTCACAAACCTGAGTCAGGATAATGCGAATCGTGTTATCAATTTTTTTATCGGTTTTTCTCAACTCAGTCTCCTTTCCCGCTGTAACGATTACTGACCTTGATTAATCGCTATCAGTTTCTTAATAAAGGCTTTTAGAGCGTCTTTAGAGTCGAAGCTAAAGGCTAACCCATAGTGAATACCATTCACGCTCTTTTGCACTCGTTTAGGGAATCGCGTCATCTCAGAGTAATGACAATACTGGTCTTTGGCATTCACGCCTTCAATCGCGCTAAAGTCAGCTTTAAACACTTCATAAGCGGGACGGATCACCAGTTGTGCTTGTTTGCCATCCACATACAGATAAAACGGTTCTTTCAACTTAGGAAGCATGTACTCGGTAACTTTCTTGATTGAAAAATTAGTTCTGCACTCAAGTTCACTCAAGAGTGAAACGATCTCATTTTGTTCTATAGCCAAAATAATGCCTGTTAACCTCAAAATTGTGCTTAGATATTAACGCTTTTTATCTACAACGCCTAAGGGTTATTGCGGGGGATATTGTGTGTTAACAGCATGATTTATTGAGCAGAGCGCTTTCTTAAGCAAATCATTGAATTTAGTTAATAGACGCGGTAAAACAGTAAGCCTAATTCGATAACTAAGCATCAACAGTGAGCTCATTACCTTACTCTCAATCTTGTGAAAACAATAAAACAGCTATAGGTGCAGTGTTAGAGCATAGCTTTAGCCAAGCCAGCCAAGTACTCGAAATTGGCAGTGGCACGGGGCAGCATGCGGTCTACTTTGCCAAGCTCTTGCCCCATGTCACCTGGCAAACCAGCGATCAACTCTGTTATCACGCAGGGATCAATGCCTGGTTAACCCAAGAACCAAGCGACAATTTACACGCCCCATTGGTACTTGATGTCACACAAGATTGGCCAATAGATAAACGCGAAAAGGGCCAGATTGATGCAGTGTTTACCGCCAATACCTTGCATATTATGGCTAAGTCTATGGTCGAAGATTTATTTGACGGACTAGGGAAGCATTTGGCGCTTAACGGACAATTTTGCGTTTATGGCCCGTTTAACTATCACAGACAATACAGCAGCGACAGTAATCGCAACTTCGATCAGTGGTTGTTTGAGCAAAACCCACAAAGCGCAATTCGAGATATTGAATGGATTATTGAACTCGCAGCAAAACAGGGGCTAGTGTTAATCACTGATTACCCCATGCCTGCTAATAACCGTCTGCTGCATTTTGAAAAGCAAAGCTAACGCGTTAATAAGCTTTAAGCCACCAGCTTTGCCGCTAATATCTGGCGAAGTTCGCACAAAGAGCCCACTTGATAATGCGGGTTAATACCGTCAGGCTTCTCTGCTCCATTGCTATTAAGCCAACAGGTATGAAGACCCGCATTAATGCCGCCTAAGATATCTGAATGCGGGTTATCACCCACCATCAGTACAGAGTCCTTATCGGGATTGCCCATCAACTGCAATGCATGATTAAAGATCCCCACATCCGGTTTAGCTACGCCAACCTCTTCAGAGATCACCAAAGGCGAAAAACGATCAGCTAAGCCCACTTTTTCTAAACGTATGGTTTGTAATTGGGTAAATCCATTGGTAATAATCCCCATATTGACGCGCCCCGTTAGCGAGTCAATTAACGCTTGAGCACCTGGTAGCAGCTGACAAATTTCAGCCATTGCAGCAAGAAAATCATTATTAAGTCTTTGTGTTGAAACGGTGAGCTTGTCTGCCCATGATTCAAAACGAATATTCTGCAACTCTTGAGCGGTTAACTTACCGTCTTGATAGTCAACCCAAAGCGGTTGATTTACCGTTTGATACTGAAGGAAGTCTTGACGGGTAAAATCCACATCAAAACGGGAGAACATTAATTGTAAGCCTTGAAAAGCATCAAAGTGAAACAAGGTCTCGTCTGCGTCAAAAAGTACCCATTTATACTGCATGTTTATCCTATTAAATGAATACAGCCATCGCTGCTAAATACTGTTGTGAATACTGCAATCAATTGTGAATATTGCAATCAATTGAAAAGTGCAGTCGGTAAAGTGCGGCAAGATTAGCGCAGTAGCGGTGCTGTTGTCTAATCGCAATCACTATCTCAGTCACTATCGCAAGCCTAATAAAAGGTGATCGACTTAGCGTATTTTTTGACAAACTAATCTACGGCGAAGGGATGAGGATTGGTTATACCAATCAGTATAAAGATTTGGTCGCTCAGCGAGAGTTTAGCGGCACTGAGACAAGGCAACGAGTGAAGAGCATAGTAATTCTACGTTTAAGCTCCCTCTTGTTCCATAAGATTCACAGTATCAGAGCCGCTAAAACTCGCCATTCTGGAGCGTTTTTGGCTGCCTACTTCTGCGTTGAACAACTTCACAAGGGAGCAACCATTCTTTCAGTTATTCGCCTTGAATTAGTTTGCCCAAAAACGTTCTGAGTAGATCAACTTCTTATACTGACTGGTATTATTGTGAGGTTATTCAATCTAGACCTTGATATCGAAAACACTCCTTCCCGCTATGGCAGTCAGGAGTGCTCCGTTAAAGCCATTTTACGCGTTAAAAACGCACTGTCATCAAAGGCCATAATACCTTCACTTGCCGCTTGAATTTGCTTACGTAAGCTCCGAGTCTGCACTGCCCAGTAGTTCATATAAAATTGCGCTGTGCTCAACTTATCTTGATAAAATGTACTTTCATCAGTACCACTGGCTAAAGCTTGTAACGCCTTCTCGGCTGTTCGAGTCCACATCCATGCTAACGCTGTTATACCCAATATTTGCATATAAGCCATAGACGCCGCGCCAATTATATCGGGATTTTTTGGCGCATTCGCGGCTATGTAGCCCGTGGCTTTTTCAAGATCGCCCGCTGCATCCATCAAGCCGGTAATATAAGGCTTCATCGCATCATTAGACATATTATGCTGAATAAGGCCTTTAACCTGCTCAGACCATGCCTGCAAGGTGGCGCCTTTATCTGATAGTATTTTTCGCCCGACAAGATCAAGCGCCTGCACACCATTGGTGCCTTCATAGATCATCGCAATACGGCTATCACGCACAAACTGCTCCATGCCCCATTCGTGAATATAACCGTGCCCGCCAAAGACTTGTTGAGCGTCAACACACGCCTTAAAACCTTGATCAGTAACAAAACCTTTCACTATTGGAGTAAACAATGCTGCAAGCTTTGACGCCGCTTTAGCTTGCTCAGGGTCTTGGTGTCTCTCGGCTTCATCAAGCCAAAGTGCTTGCTGCCCCATCAATGCTCGAGTGCCTTCGTTAAAGGCTTTTTGTGACAACAACATTCGGCGAATATCACCATGCACCAAGATGGAGTCTGCAGCCTGTTCTGGCTGTTTCGCGCCACTGAGTGCTCGCCCTTGAACACGATCTTTGGCATAAGCTAATGCATTTTGATAGGCGATTTCAGATACGCCCAAACCTTGCACCCCAACGCCAAGCCTTGCTTGGTTCATCATGGTGAACATAGCTCGCAGCCCTTGATGCGGCTCGCCGACGAGTTCACCAATCGCCCCATCAAAATTCATTACACAGGTCGAGTTACCATGGATCCCCATTTTATGCTCAAGGCTTGATGCGCAAAGTTTATTGAGTTCACCTAAACTACCATCGTCATTAATCATAACCTTAGGCACGACAAACAAAGAGATCCCTTTTACGCCCTCCGGCGCATCGGGAAGCTTGGCTAAAACCAAGTGAACGATATTGTCAGTTAAGTCGTGATCGCCTGACGAGATAAAAATCTTTTCACCAGTGATCGAGTAGCTATCATTGCCTACAGGCAGTGCTTTAGTTCGTAGCAGTGCTAAGTCTGTGCCCGCGTGAGATTCGGTTAGATTCATGGTACCGGTCCACTCACCACTCACCAGCTTTTCTAAGTATTTAGCTTTTAATACATCACTACCATGAGCGTGAATAGCAGCATAAGCCCCATGAGTAAGTCCTGGGTACATAGCAAATGCCATATTGGTAGCCGTTTTCATTTCAGTGGCGAAAACGCCTACGACCTCGGGTAAACCTTGGCCACCATACTCAGGATCGCAGGTTAACGTTGCCCATCCATTATCCACATACTGCTGATAAGCATCGATAAAGCCTTTAGGTGTGACCACTTTACCATCAACCAAGCGGCAGCCTTCCACATCCCCACTGCCATTTAATGGAAGCATAATATCAGTGGTAAAGTCTGCGACGCCTTGCAGAACGGCATCAATCAATTCCGGGTCAAATTCATCAAAGCCAGTTAGGTTTTCTTGTTGATAAACATTGAGAAGTTCGCCTAGAACAAATTGATAGTCTCGTATTGGCGCTTGGTAAATAGGCATAATGTCGTCCCTTTCATCTCTTATTAATAGTTATTAGTAATGGTCGGTGCTCTGACCACCATAACTAAGTTTGACCAAAAACTCAGCAACAATATGACTTTGTTTGTTCAACAGAACAGCATTACCGTAAATACAGTCAAAAGAATGCTTATCTCGATATTGAAAAACGGGTAAGCTAAATCAAATAATCGTGCTAACGCTTTGAAAGGACACCACCTCATGGGTTCAGTCACCACTAATAAACATGCTAATGGTTTGGAATATGTAGACGTCAACACCCCCTTGTGTAAGGCCAGAATTTTTATGCAAGGCGCACAAATTGACTACTTCGAGCCTGTAGGCAAAAAGCCATTACTTTGGGTGTCCGGCGCCGACGACTATGAACCAGGTAATGGTATTCGGGGCGGTATTCCAGTGTGTTGGCCTTGGTTTGGTATGAGTGATAACCCAGACTTTCCTCAGCACGGATTTGCTCGTACCCGTATTTGGTCACTTGAATCGGTACAGATGCGCAATCAATTGGTTGATTTAAAGTTTACCTTGAAAATTAGTGACGAAGATAAACTCTATTGGCCACACAACACCGAAGTCACAATGCTATTTACGTTAGGTGATACTTTGTCGGTAAGTCTAGTCAACACCAATCATGGTGATTACGATGTCAGTCTAACTCAGGCGTTGCACAGCTATTTTCCAATACGCGATATTCATCAATTAAAAGCGACAGGCTTTAGTGCGTCTAAGTATATTGAATTTGCTAAAGGCCCCTTCCCACAAGAAGGTGATAGCGTTGATTTTACCCGTGAAACTGACCGGGTTTATACAGATTTAAGCGAGTGCCAGCAGCTACATACACCAGATGGTGTAATTGAAGTGCGCCGCGAAAACAGCAAGAGCGCCGTGCTTTGGAACCCTTGGATAGAGAAGTCTGAGCGTTTATCTCGATTCAACAGTGATGACTATCTGACGATGGTATGTTTAGAAGCGGCAAATGTATTAGAAGATAAAGTGATATTGGCGCCTAACGAGAGCCATACATTGACAACCCATATCGCTTGGAAAGCGTAAACGTTTAACATGAGAAGGTCTAACCACAGATCTTCTCTCTTACTTACGCTCATACTTCTCAATGAGTCCGTAGCCCCTATTGAGTTCTGAGTTAATAAACCTATTGAATTCATAATCCTATTGAATTCATAATCCTGCTGAATTCATATTCCTGCTGAGTTTATAGCCCTCACTTTGCTCACGCTATTATTCATATTCAAACTCAGACACAGACACAGACACAGACACTGACACTGACACTGACACTGACACTTCACAGTGACCATTACACAAACACCGAAACACAACAAAGAAGCCCCTAATACAGCGAACAAAATCATAGTCTACACTCTAACTCGAAGGCTGATGCGCTCTGGCATAAGCCTCATACAATAGAGGTGACATTATGTTTCTGAAAAATTTAGCATTGATCGCTCTTGCGTTATCAATAGCCCCAATAGCTCAGGCAGATGCTGCAAAAGGGACAAAAGCTAAAGATATGACTTGTGCTCAATTTTTAGAGGTTGATTATGAAACCATCCCCGTCGTTGTTGGCTACTTATATAGTTACAATGAATCAACGGGAGATTTTGATATGATTGAAATCGATGCACTTGATGATGTCGATGTTGATGATATTATTGATTTTTGCCAAAAGAACCCAACAGCTAAAGCCAGTGCTGCCGTCAAAAAAACTAAATAAAATGAATAAGTCTGGATGCATTTATTCACGCAGTTGCACATCCAGACTTTTCAGTCTCTTGCCTGTATCAAATACACTGAAACTATTGATACACAATCTAAAATAATACCCAAGCAGACCAGCCTATGTCGCAAAATAATGCTAACCCGTTTGGAACGTCCTAGTGCTAACAGTCCCAAACAAGGATGATTGGATCCGTGGCACTGTCTATGCCCTAGCTATGGGGACGCCATTTTTGTTACAACAATGGCTTTCCCTACAAATATCTGCATTTATTGCACTTGGGGCCATGTTTACATTACGACTCGATCCCCGCAGTAATCCCAAATATCAACTCGTAGCAATGGTTGGTGGGATGGTATTAATAATCCTATCTGCGATGCTTGGAACACTATTAGTCAAACACCATAACCTGGCGATTACCGCACTTCTCATTATCAGTTTTATTGCGGGTCAACCTACACCCGAGCAGAGTTACTTTAGTTTATTAGGGAAGTTTGTCGCTGCCGCCTTAATGCTTGAAGAAATGGGTTTCTCTGCGACATTCAATACCGCGCTAGCCTACCTTTTCGGCGCTATGCTGGCCTTTATGCTAACCCTGATGCAAACCCGGTTTTTACCTACTCAAGCGAAAAGTTGGTCTCCTGCTAATGAATGGCGCGAACTTAGATCTGGTCATTTAAATGGTCCTCTCTATGGATTGACCCTACCAATCACTATCCTAGCAGCAATGTTAACGGCTGACTGGCTAAACGTACAACATGCATCGTGGGTGGGGATAACGGTCCTGTTTGTTATGCATGTAGATGTGGCAAATGCTTGGAAAAAAGTCTGGATGCGAGTTACAGGCACCTTGCTCGGAGTCATCTGTGCTTATATTGGTGTCGTCTACTTACCAGGTTGGAGCTTACCTTTAATTATTATGACTCTAGCATTTTTTATACCCACCTTTTTACGACAAAACTATCTACTTTTTAGCGGGTTAATGACGTTATTGATATTACTGATTGTCGATTTGATCATGTCACAACAAGGAGGAGATAGATTTCTGATCCGTTGGCGCTTTATAGATACTCTGATCGGTTGTGTTTGGGTCGCAATCAGCTTGTTCTTGCTCAATTTAGGAAAAAAATGGTGGCCTAATAAACCAAAGGATAATTAGGCCAGCATTTAGGTGTTTCTTAGTGAGCAGCTATAGCAAATCTTTAATATTAGAGAATATTCAACATTAGCTAATCACACGCTGCACACCTAGCGTCGACACCAGCATCAAGCTGTTCATCCACTTCATGGAACCGCATTGAAAACCGACTTGCTAATTCTTCGCCTATTCAGCTCTTTAGTTAAGATGTTAGAATCCTCGGACTATAATGATAGCGAGCAGCCAAACAAATTCTTTAACCCACTACAGATGGAACCCGACTAGTGCAACAAGCAGTGCAGACAACTTGGCGACGAAAAGCCGCGCGCTATACATTACTCTCGCTATTAAGCCTAGTTACGCTTGTGGCCATCGCTGCTATGGTCGCTCTTTGGCAATACCAGCGGCTTACTATCTATTTCGCCAATCAGTTTCTAGCCCCATACAACACGCAAATCCATCAGCTTAATTATAAACTCTCCAGCTTAACGCAATGGCATGTTTCAAACGCTAAATTGACCGTTGATGACAGTGATATTGAGATCACAGGTATTGACCTGCAGTTCGATAAAAACACTAAACCATGGGCATTTAAGGTCAGCGATTTACAGGCTTTATCTGTCGACAAGGTAGAGGTACAACTTGCGCCAAGCGCGTTAACCATATCAAGCCAGAACAACAATGAAGCAGGACCGACGATAGGCCTCACCTTTGATGGTTTCCCCAATATTGACCTTAAGCAGATACATATCATCCTTAAAGGCGCAGATGCAAGCGCGCCAAGCTTTGAATTGAACAACCTGAGCTTAAATAAGCTCGGAGAACTCAAGAGCCAAATAAAGATAGATAATAATCAGTTACTAAGCCTTACTGCCAAACTAACCCCTAAACAATGGGATGCGAAAACCAATATTGATTTAACACTGCTGCAATCTTTTAGTCGACGTCTGGCCGCAACGGAACAAACACTTGCAGCAAACCAAGCTAAATCTAAGGCTCACGCTCAGTCTCACGGCCACAATGTCAGCCTCTTAGCACCACTTTACCGGCTCACTCAAGCGTTAGAAGCCAAAAACATTAGCTTTGATGCCACGCTAGACTCAACACTCAAACTGGATTTAAAAACCGCTATGTTAACGTCGGAGCACAGCTTACATGGCACTAAGTTAGTCTTAAACAACTTTGCAAACTTTACCCTACAGCCTATAAGCCTTGGGCAGAATATCGTTACCAAGCAAGAGGCGCAAAAGCAATTAGGCACCCTTAACTTTGATATTAATGGCCATATTGCCACGCCAACCTTGGTAGTTAAGCCCTTTGAACTGCCGCTCAACTTGGCTGAAAATGATAGCCAGTTTGAACGCTTACTGCATCAGCTCAACGACAAGCCTTTCGAGAATGCATTAAGAGAATTATATCAAGAGTTAAGCCTTAATACACAGAACAAGCATAAACGCCCAAGTCTGTTACTCAAGCTAGAAAACGGTTTGCGCTACCATATAGGCCAACAAGTGCAAGCTTCGCCGCAGATACTCGTACCTAAACTGTCACTGACGCTGAAAAACAGTAAACTCGATGCAAGCATTTTGGTTTCATCGCTGAGTTACCAAACACCTGTAACCCCATCACCGGCGACGACTAATAACTATCAGATCAATGCCGACTGGCAACTTGAAGCCCAACATACTCAAACTGTGACACTCAATAAACTGTGGCCAACGCTAAGCACTCTCCCCTACCTTATTGAAATTGACAAGGCTGCATTAAATTTGCAGGGTGAATTAGCAATAAAAGAATTTGAGCAACAGACTCGCTATAACATCAAAGTCGCCAGTAATGGCACTCAGATGACTAATGGTCTACGGATCCGCAGCCATGAGCTAAAAACAGCGGTTCTAAGCATGACTGACGCACACACACTTGCACTAAACACACTTGCACTAAATACAGTATCAGGTGAGCCTGCGGCTCCTCAGCTGAATGCCCTTATTGCACAAACGAAGCTCTCTACCCACTCTGCTATCGAGTACCATTATCATTCTGGAGCAACCGAGCTTACACTTCCTAGGTTTAGCTATCAGGTAACGGGTATTGAAGGAGATTTACAGCTTAATAATGCGCTAGACGATCGCTATCTGCTCCAGCTTAATAACGTTAACTTGGTGCTTGAGCAGCCTATGCTAGTCAACTTAAGCTCAAATAACTTAAGCTCAGATAACTTAAGCTCAAATAACTTAAGCTCAAATAACTTAAGCTCAAATAACTTTGGCTCAGATAACGCCAGTGTAAGCAACAGTAGTGGTGATGGTGATAACAACCGCGCTCAAAACCAATCGTTTTTTGCTGAACTCCTAACCCAGCAACTAAGTAATAAAATAAGCTTAAGCCTTGCCAAGCTGAGCCTCGATAAATCAAGCTACAGCCCAGCCGAGCACACAAAAAGCAGGCAGCATAACAAGCGCCTCAATAAGCAAAAGCTTGCTCTACTCGACAGCGTTGAGTTAACCCAAAAGTTAAGCCTCAAACGCCAGCAGATTAACAGCGATGAAAGCTGGCAGGTAAACGATCTTACTCTAACGAGTCAGCACCAATTCACGCCAAATTTACACGATTTAAGCCGTTTCAACTTAACTGGAAACTGGCAATTTAGCAGTAAGTTTGCCCCTATTATTGCTTTTCTCAGCCAAACTGACAGCTTGCCTAAATCGCTCGATATACAAGGCAATACTGAACTGGCAATGCACTATAAACTAAGCCGAGAGCAACAAGTTGCCTTTGATTTATCACTCGTTCCCCGCGTATCAAATATCCAAGGAACACTATATGACTTACCTTTTGAAGGCGGTAATATCGATACGCTGTGTCAGTTTAGTTGGCAACAAGACAGTGCAAAAATGCGCGCGAGTGCTTTTAACTGTGACAATATAAAACTTTCACTACAGGCCTTCAATCCCGGCATACTCATCACCGATATCAACGCTGAAGCGGCAGTGTCATTCAGTACAGAGTCCACACTAGAGTCATTAACCCCAGCTCAAGACAGCAAACAGAACTTAGCGTTAGCGCAGCAGCTATTTGGGATCAAACAAGCGTCTGTTGGGCTAACGGCCAAGGGCGATCTCTTAGGTGGTCAACTGCTGATCCCGCAATTTCAATTAAATCTTAAAAAACCATCATCGGCCTACTTTGTACTGCAGCATATTGATTTAAAAAAGGTATTAGCTATTCATCCTATGGTGGGGATATCTGCTGATGGTATTTTCGATGGCGTACTACCTGTCAGTATCGAAAAAGGCAAAGCCAGTGTCAGTGGCGGAAGGCTTGCCGCAAGAGCACCTGGAGGAGTAATCGCCATCGGCGATAACCCCGCCGTTGATAAGATGCGACAACGCGAACCCTACTTAGAATTTGCATTTTCAGCACTTGAACATTTAAATTATTCGGAGCTATCAAGCACCTTCGATATGAACGCCTTAGGGGATGCCATACTAAAAGTGCATGTAAAAGGACATAGTCGAGGAGTTGAGCGGCCTATTCACTTCAACTACTCTCAAGAGGAGAACATGTTACAGTTACTCAGAAGTTTACAGATAGGCGATAATTTACAGAATCAAATTGAGCGTGCTATAAAATAGCCCAAAAGGTGTCACAAGATCATCGACGACTCTTTTGCTGGCACCACTGAAAGCCGATTAGAACCTCAAGATAAGCTAACTTGTTAAGTAAAGGATAAGCCAATGAAAATATTGCATAATCCAAAAGTATTTTTAAGCGTGATGCTCGCGCTCTATGCTTTAGTTGGTTGTACCCCAACGGTTAAGATTGAACCACCAGATAAACCGATTGTGATTAATCTAAATGTGAAGATTGAGCACGAAATTAAAATCAAAGTCGATAAACAGTTAGATCAGCTTCTTACCAATGACGAACTGTTTTAAGCAAAGCAATAAAGGGGAACATGATGAAGTCAAAATTACTTGTACTTTTTACAAGCCTATTACTGAGCTTTAATGCCTTTGCTATTTCACTGCAAGATGCCAAAGTCCAAGGTCTCGTTGGTGAACAGCTTAATGGCTACTTGGGTGTCGTGAAAAGCTCTTCTGCGGCAAATGCTGTCGCAAGCGAAGTCAATGCAAAGCGAAAATCATACTATGAGAAAATAGCGAAGCAGAACAATATCTCAGTTAGTGATGTGGCTAAACTTGCCGCAGAGAAAGCCATTGAAGCCACAAAAACCGGTCATTATATTCAAAACAGCTCAGGAAAATGGGTTAAAAAGTAATTTTTATCGCGAGTTGGCCGCAGTTATTTTGCGGCCATTAGGTAAAATAGCTTCAGCAGTGCATTAATGATAATGATAATGGAAAAGAAAGCGATGCTCCGTAGTTTGATCAATAAATTTGGCTCTACTTTGTATGTCCAGATATGGGAAAACCGTATTCGGGTTATCGATATCGAAACCAATAATGTCTTTGATGAAAAGCCTCTATTACAAGTTGAAACGGGTATAAATGGCATCAAAGCCATAACCGCTTTTGGCAACAAGGCGTATATTAATCCGTTAAACCCATTTTCCCACCCCAGAGCACTACTGAGTGATTTTTTTGTTGCTGAGCGTTTGCTTAAAGAAATAATGAAACAAATGGTTGGCAAGAAATTCATTCCCCCCGCGCCTACCATCATTATCCATCCAATGGAAAAAACGGAGGGTGGGTTAACCATGATAGAAATTAGGGCATTTCGAGAGATGGCTTTAGGCGCTGGAGCCCGAGATGTTGCAGTTCACCAAGGTAAAGTTCCATTAGAAGCTGCGACAATTAATTTCAACGATATTAGTAAACAAGAACAAAGTTTAGCTTTGGCAGCCTTATCAACCAACTAAAGTGTCTCGGTAATCCATCTTCCTTCAACTAACGACTCGAATAATAAAGTTAACAGCCAACTTGTATTGGCTCTTCAACAATAAAAATGAGATTTTTATGAAAAAGTACGGCCTTTTAGCTTTAGCTTTATTTTCTAACGCATCACTGGCAAAGGAGCTTGATTGCCAGAACGCTTATTCGACTATAGCGCTAAACCAGTGTGCAGCGCAGACCTTAGATGCAGCTAACATTGAGTTGCAAACCTATCTTGCCAAAATATACCAGCACAAGAGCTACGATCCTGAACTGGTCAGCGCGATTAAACTCGCTCAAGTCGATTGGCAACAATATTTACAGTCACATTGCGATTCGATATATACCCAGTGGCGTGACGGTACCATTCGAGGCGTAATGACGATTTCATGTAAAACTAAACTGACTAGACAGCGTACACATGAGGTCTGGGGCAACTTTCTCACTTATGTGGATAGCACGCCGGCGGTACTGCCCGAACCCAAAATGTAATCACCAAATATTGTGTCGTTCGGGGTCAATATGTCTAAAATTTTTAGCCTGAGTTTAATCGTAGATAGGGTCTTAACATATGAGTAGTCCACTGGGCGGTTTTTATATCAGTTCGATTAATCGTGACAAACAAAAAAAATTCGATTTATCGAGTCGTGTACGAGTCTTACTTGATATCACTTTAGAGGGTGATGGACAGGTGCTCATCGCCCAAAACCGTTGCTTCTACGTCGAGGAAACGCAAACGCTGATTACCGACAATGCCTCTATTACGGTTGACAGCGCTTTTCTAGACTCAGATAGATTAAGCTCTAGCTCCAAAAGCTCTAGCTCCAGAAATTCAGCGCCTACCACTTCCAGCCTGCTTAATCTTAAATGTCAGATTAAGTGCCGCCTCAATGGGGAGGCTTTTAACGGGCAACAAGAGGTTAACTTATCTCCATGCGAGCCGCTATCATGCTTGGTAAATGCAAATGAGCGGCTTAAAATCACGCTATTAGTTAAGCCTATATAACAGCAAAACGGCAGACTAAAGCGGTTTGAAGTCTTTATCCAGCATGGACTCTAGCAGTAGCGCGCCGTTTTCATTCACCCTAAACTGCCCATATTTAGCCGCTTCAAACCTGCTCGCTTTGCCCTCTTCGAAAAAGTAAGCATTACTCGCAAACTTAATGTGATGGTTGCGTACGCGATATTGAATATCGATGAGTTGGCTATTCTCTGTCGATGATTTGCCTTCCTTATCGACTGACACTAATTGTGCCACTTGATTTTTATCGAGTTTTACTTGTAACAGACCACTACTCGACTCCCTATCAGTAAGCACGTTAAGCTTGGCGGCAATAGCATAGTTCAGCGCCATATAGTCGCCCTGTATGAGTGAGCGAGGATCAACGGGCGCAAGCTGCAAACGCACTACCTCCCCCAGCTCTAAATGCAGCTCTTTTTGGTAGATATCCCAATTAATAAGGCCAATAAACGCTAAAACTGTCACTATAACCACATAAACGCTTAAGGGTCGCTTGCTGCTTTTTTGAGTATTAGGTTGATTGCTTTGTTGATTATTTTTTATTGTGTTGTTTGTCACCGCGCCCTCTCATGTCATCGACTATTTCACTGCAGTCTGTATCGCATGTTGCATTAGCCTTGGTTATCGCCTGCTACATTGCCCTAGTACTTAGCCCTAGTACTTAGCCCTAGTACTTAGCCCTAGTACTTAGCCCTAGTACTTAGCGATGAGTATCTTAGCCATGAGTAACTTAGCCAGTAGCAATACTAAGCCCAGTGCCAATAACCAAATAGATTTATCCAGCAACGTGGCTTGAAGGCTGTAATAGTACCAAGCAATAAAACTCAATATTCCAATTCCCCCTAAGGCAAAGAGTCGCCTTTCGCCAACATAGAAGCCGACAATCAAAATCAATACCGCGCTCAATAACCCTGTCATAGCAATGGCCGATATCGCAAGTACTACCATAGCTATAATCGCTATAACACCTTGTTTACTCGAGGGTGATACCGATAAAGAACGGCAAATATTGATAATCAATACAACCGCAAGAATAAGCGTAACCATCACTGCAAGAGGATTTGACCAACTGGCGATTAACCGAACGTCATCTTGCAACGCCAACGAGGTTTGACTAGCCAGTAATGGTAATTGGATCAACACTAACCAAAGCCCAAGCATATAACCAAGAGCGCTCATTCTGGCAAAATGCTGCGCCGTTTTAGCATGTGTGAGCCAAAGCGTCACAAACATAATGCTGATAATCACCGGCATCAATTCGAGCAGATGCAACTCATAGCCAAGCCCTATAAAACAAGCAAGCATGCCAAAACTCATAATATATTGGTGACTATAGTGCTCAACTAAAAACCAATTTAGCAGTAATACGGCCCCAAAACCTAAAAACCAACTCGCGCCAAAATCATCCACAAACCAGCCAGTCATTCCATATCCTAGAGACAGTAATCCACACAGACTCAAGGCAAGGGCCATCTGGTTTAAAAACAGTTGTTTGGGAGCAGCCCGATATATGTAAATAGCGACACCGCTATACAGCAACCCCACAAGGGTGGCGAATAACGTATCAAGATCATCAAAAAACAAACTGAAAAAGCTGATGGTAAATGCCAGAATAAATAACGACGCAACCCAGGCCGCAATCGACTGCATAAATTGAATATACCAAGGGGTTGATGTCGCAGACACAGGCAACGCTTTTTGAGCAACTAGATTTTTCTCAACTAATACAGACCAAAGCTCACTCTCTGTCACTCCATTTTTAGGCGAAAATCGTTCTGTAAACAAGAGATCTAACATGACGAGCGCCCCTCAAGGCTAAACGCTTTATGACGTTGCTTTAACCACAACGTCACGGCAGTTGTTGAACCAATAATACTCAGACCCAGCAGCAATAATAGGCCAATAGGCTCATTGCCCTCCAGCACGATACGGATAAGTAAACTATTAATGACAGCAACAAGACTAAAGCCGCCGACTGCTAAGACAAATATATCTTTAAGTAGCACGTTATAAATATAAAACCCCGCCACTATAAATAGGGCATAAACAAAGAGCCAAAATCCGCTATGCCAATCAAATAGGCTTTCTATGGCTAATACCGTAACCAGCGTTATGCTGATTAATATTGTTAGTTGCTGAAAAATGGGAGTTTGATATCGTCGACGTAGCTGCACAGCCCTTTGAGCTAATAGACCGAGCTGACCGCTTAGTAATAAGCTACAAACATGCAGCAGTAGATTTAACACCAGCAGAGCCTCTAGTGCTAAGTCATACAGGAATAAATGAGCAAACATGCCGGGAAAGGTTTGGTAGTAAAGAAGCAACGCTACATTAACCAAGAGGCCAAATAGCAGCCATAGCAACTCAGCACCAGCAACCCAAGCAAGAGGCAATGTAAACAGAGCCCAAAGCGCAAAAAGTTGCCAAGGATCAGCGCCTGTTTGGTAAGTTTGCCCAACCAGAGCTAGCAGGCTACCCATAATTATCGCCGCAACCAACAATATGGCGTTGGCAGTGGTATAACCAAAGCCATGTAAATCGCCACGTTTAATGGCTTGTAATCGTATGACAACATAAGAGAGCAAAGAGCCGATGAGAGCACTTTCGACCATGGCAAAGCGCGCCATTTTACTCATACTTTGCCAATTGGCTGCTACAAAAAAGATAACTCCAGCCCCTAAAAGCAGCATTGCAAGCCACGTGAGTAATACTTCACTCAACGTATACCACTGTGCTTTACTCGGATGATTACTTTTACCTTCACACGCTAACGATAAGGCTGCTCCAAGTTCATCTTTTGTTATTTCCTTTTGTTCAAACCAGCGCCATACCGCAGATTTAAGATTGTTCACGCATTGATTCCCTAATGGTTTGTTTCACGCTGTTACAGACTGACTTAATACTTGTCATATCGATTAATTTCAGCCAACAAGCCAATATTTAACAGACACTTACAGATAACACAAGTTAAGTCATGTCCCAAATAAAAAGGGGGCACTACGGCTAATGTTGGTAAGTTAAGCCCAAACCTGATTAATAAACAAAAAAATAAGAACCCAGCACAAACTGGGTTCTTTGCTTTAAAACTCTAAACCACGAAGCGCTCACTTCGTTTGCTACACAGAGGACACGAAGAAAAGAAAAAGCTAGGGGGAGCTTTTCTGCGTGCTCTTCGTGCTCTTCGTGTCCTCAGTGGTCCATTCTTATCTTTCTAAGTCATCAAATTTTCTCTGAGTAACGTCCTTAAGTGAACGGCATTAGTGCACTTAAGGCACCTTTTCTTAGCTAATTTAACGAGTGATAACTCTTAATAAATTATCCCGAAAGCAATTGGCATAAAATGGGGATTAATCATCCGCACCGTCATGAGTAGGCGGTGCCTCATTAGCGGCTTGTGACAGGGTCACCAGCTCCTCTTCCGTTTTCAACCACGTCATAAATAACTCATACCAAATAGCCAAAATAACCGCCCCTAAAAACAAACCGATTATGCCTGCGGCGATCATACCGCCAATAGCACCAATGAGAATAACGGGCATGGGTACATCGACTCCCCGCCCCATCAGCATTGGCTTTAAGAAACTATCAGAAATACCTGCGATTAATACCCACACAGTAAAGATGGTCGCAGGAGTTGTGTCATGCGTAGAAAACACATAAAAAATAAGCGGTAGCACAACCAAGAGTGGCGGAAGCTGGGCAATACCTAAAATAAACACAGCAAGGGTAAATATACCTGCTGCAGGGATACTAAAAGTAAACAACGCAGAACCAATCAAGATACTCTGAATAAAGGCCACACCAACCACACCGAGTAACACACTGCGAATAGTTGCCGCGATTAAAGTCGTCCACTCTTCGCCATACTTACCAACGACTTTTACAGCCACAGTACTCACCGCCTCAGCAGACTTTTCAGCATGAGCCATAAATCCACCGGCAATAGCCAGTGAAATAATAAACATAACTAAAGAACCTAGGCTGCTACCTAACATTCCCGCAGCGGCGCTAACGCCAGTTTTGATTTGCGGTAAAAAATGCAGCACCGCCTTTTCCAAGTTTGTCGCAAATAATGCCCAAATATCATAAAGCTTATCGCCGATAAGTGGGATATCTGCCACTTTCTGAGTCGGGCCAGGAATGTCTACCTCACCTGATTGCAACACTGTAATTAAGTGTGAAACACCTTCAAAAATAGAGCTTGAGACAATCCAAAATGGTGCGATAAGTAAGACAATGCCTGCTAGTGCCAATATGCTGGCAGCAAGTCCTCTGCGACCTTTTAACGCTCGCTCAAGTTTTTCTGTCATCGGCATTAATGCAACGGCGATAATCGCGCCCCAGAGCACTGGAATAACAAACGGCTTGATAATATCAAAGGTCCAAACAACTAAGATAAACAGCAAACCTATTCTAATGGCCGATTCCATCATATTATTGATGAATAATTTACTTTGACTATGTTGCATTGGGTTTTCCATATTAATCTTCCTGTGAGGTTTCCTTTTGAGCCAATCCTGCACTCACCAAACTAGCAACGACAATCGCCATATAAAACACACCGGCAATCGCCTCCAAATAGACCGCGACCTGAGCAAAAGGCGTATTGGGACTGATATCGCCATAGCCTAATGTCGTCAATGTTACAAAACTAAAGTAAGCCATCTGAGAGAAATTCTCTCCCCAGACACTGTACTCTATACCTGAAAATGCCTTAGGTGATAATGCTAAGATCAATAGATATACTAAGGCCCACATCAAACCTAACAACAAAAAAAGCGCGATAGAGCCAACGACCTTATTGCCATTAACTGACCCAGAAAAAAGGATTTGTTTTGCGATAGAGCTGAAGGTTCCCCAGAAAAAAGCGAACATCAGACCAAGCATAAACAAATCTATATGCGGAATTGCCGTAAAGCGTTTAACTATCGCAGAGATAAGCCAAACCACAATCAGCCCTTGCATAAAACGCTTCCAACTTTTATCAACTCCTAGACTCACCACACACACTAAAAATGTCACGGCGATAATCCCTTCTAATAAGGACTCCAACATGCCACCCGCCACAGATTTGACTAAAGAAGCACTTAGCAGCAAGACCACTAATGCCGCTGTCATATAGTAAAAGTTATTTAGTTTAGTTATTTTTTTTTGGATCAAACTGGCAAGTCCTTGGTAATTATCATTTATCGGCTGCGTAAAATGAATAAACTCGTTTCGCTAATGCTTCTAATACAATAGCTTAGTTTATCTTCCAATGCAGATTGTTTTTTACATCTTTGCAAAGATTTTGCCATCGCAACCTTTGTTTTTTAACAACCCGCTCTATCCAATGTCGCGAGGCAACAGTCGTAGTTAACAGTCGTAGTTAACCGTCGTAGTTAACAGTCTGTATCACTAAAGCAACACTGTCATTAAAGAGATAGTATGAAAAAATAATCCGCAATAAAAATCGCGGATTATGTTTAGACAAAAATATCGATAGAGATATTGAAAAGAGCAGGCTTAATCTCGTTGCAGCGCCACGATGGGGTCCAACTTAGCGGCCTTGTTGGCGGGGTATAAACCAAAGCCGACACCTATGGTCATACATACGCCAAGAGCTAACAATATGGCAAAGGGTGACCATGCAACCGGCCAGCCTGCCGCCGACGAAATAACCAAAGCCAGCAATAAACCGACACCGATGCCGATAATGCCGCCAGTCGCTGATATCGCGATACTTTCAATCAAAAACTGGCGAGCAATATCTTTACGTTTAGCCCCTAATGCGCGTAGCAGACCAATTTCACCGGTGCGCTCTAAGATAGTTGCTAGCATAATATTCATAATGCCAATGCCGCCCACCAGTAGGGAAATTCCCGCTACGCATGCCATGACAATATTAAAAATCTGCTGCGTTTTTTGATGTTGGGCAAGCAAATCTGCTGGCACCACCACATCAAAATCTTTCTCTCCGCCATGTCGCCTATTTAATAGATGCTGCAAACTTTTAGCGGCTAAAGACGGCTCGATTCCATCTGCCAACGCCAACTTAAAGGCATCGAGCTCATTCTCTAGACTCTTAAACTGCATTTTTTTAAGCGCGGTCGTTAAAGGGATAAACACCTGATTACGCTCACCGCCCAACTTAACACCTTGAATGCTCGACTTACTGCCCTCTTTTTCTGACAACACCCCTACAACAGTAAACCACTGGTGGTTTACTTTAACTAAGCTGTTAATCGCTTTGCCTTGGGGGAACAAGCTTCGCGCCGCTTCAGGCCCTAATACCGCGACTTGTTGATAGTAGGCTTCATCGTTTTCATTAAGCGTTCTGCCCTCTCCTAGCGGCAAAGAGCTCAAGTCAAAATAACTTGGTGTTACGCCCATAACTCGCGCATCACTGCGCCCTTTTAAACTGAAGAGGCTAAATACTTTAACGTTCTTTTCTGCGCTCCAGTTTTCAACAAACGGCAGCGTATCACGAGCACTTTCAATATCTCTAAGGCTGAGGCCAATGCTATGCTCTCGTACAGATTTAAGTGCTTCGCCTTCAGCATTACGCGCATTTACCACTAAGTTTTTAACGCCCATAGACTCAATCATTTTCAGCGCTTCTCGCTCGGCGCCTTCACCAACACTAAGCATGGCTATCACAGCACCGACACCAAAAATCATCCCGAGTAAGGTTAACGATGTCCGTAGTTTGTGATGCCGCATTTCATCAAAAGCTTGTTTCACTCCTTCCCAATAAACCGCGAGAGGAACGGATGATTTTTTCATGTTATTTTTTTTAAGCGGTTTAGTCAGGTCCACCGCGGCTCTATTAATCGTCATACTCGATTCCTTTTCGGCGGTGCCGTTAACGCTATCGTATCGCCCTGCTTTAAGCCTTCCGTGATAACGGTGCGATTTAGGCTACGATTCCCCAGTGTGACGTTTTGCTTAGTAAACCCTGCTGACGTTTTAAGGTAAACCCAATACTCACCAGATTTTTGAAATAGGGCTTGGTTTGGCACTGTTATCACATCTTTAAGATCTAACGCGTGCACCATAGCGTTAACTTGGCGCCCAGGCTGCATGATCTCGACTAAGGTTTTATCGAGAGTGACAGTAACTTGAAAGTAATTAACTGGGCTATCTTGCTCTTTGGCTTTTGCTAATGCGTCAAGTTGCGTCAAGCTACCGACTAATGCCAACTCGGGATAAGCATCCAAATAGAGTGTCACAGGTTTACCTATGGCCAATCCTAGCGCTTCAGATTCAAGAACATACAACTTCGCCTGCATCTTGGAGGTATCTGGCAACAATCCTATCGTCATTCCCGACCACATCATATCGCCAGCTACGGGTAATGCACCGTTCCATCCAGGCTGAGCAACAAACAAACCGTCATGAGGCGCAACTATCTCCATCTGCTTTAAGTTGTTGGAGTAACGATTCATTTTACTCTTATGACCTTTTTGCTTTAACTTGATTAGCTCTTGCTCAGCTTGGGCTTGAGACCCATGCTGACTTAGACCCCAATCGTAAAAATCCATTTTTGCTTCTAGATAATCTTGATTGCGCATCTGATCAATAATATCGATTTTGGTATAAACTCGCTCATCTTCACTATAGAAGCGATCGGCTAAATCCTGCTCTTGTGCCGTAAGCCTAGTGTCGGTCGTTAAGCTTTTATCGATAGTGTTATCTTTTTGGGTTTGGATCTGGCTATCAAACCCTAAGCGGTCATAATCTAACACTTCCATTTCTAGACGAAAACGCTCTCGAGTTCCATCCATTCTGGCAACCACTTCACCGGTTTTAACAAAACTAAAGTTATCGATTATCCAAGCAAGTGATTGTGGCCCACGTAGGCCTGTGGGTACATTAACGGTAGTCGAGTTACTGGCCTCTAATTCACCGATGGCAGGGATATCAACTTTAAATTCTGACCGTTTAACATCAACAGTAAGTACCCCATTGCTAGAGGCATCACTGCAACCCGTCATGACCAGCATAACCGTGGCTATGAGTGCACTCAATGCAGGAATGCCATGGCGCGATTGACTTACAGCATTAATATTTATCATGGTAATAACACCTCCTCTCCCTCATTCAAACCTGAGGTAATCGCAACTTGCTCTTTACCCATTGCACCTAGAACGACATATTGCTTCGCGTCACTAAACAAACTAGGCTTTAATACGTAGGCCTTACCTCGTTCGTAATGTACTGCGTCTAAAGAAAGTAGCAACTGCGGTGATTTATTGGCGATATCTATGCTTATTTTAGCCGTCATTCCCGGACGCATCATGGCGGTATCTGCATCTTCTATACTGGCAACGGCATCAAAAACAACCAATGGAACGTCTTGATTTTTAATTCTAAACACCGCACCTAATTCGGTAATTTTTCCGTCAAAGCTTTTTTCAGGGTTGGCGTCGAGTCGTATTTTTAACACTTGACCGACTTTAACTCGCCCCGCTTCAACTTCAGGAATAGTCATGTTGACCTGCATGTGGCGCAAGTCAGGAATACTTAACACTGAATCTCCAGAAAAAATATTTTGACCTTCAGCCACTTTATTTCCTTGTTGATCATTGCCATATACCACCATGCCATCTCGTGGGGCGATTAAGGTTAACGACTTAATCCCTTTTTCAAGCGCGGCGACTTCTGCGGAAAACTTCTGCTGATCGCCCGCTAACATCTTCATTCGCTGTTTTGCACTGTCTATTTCAAGCTGGATTTTCCGATTAATCAATTCCAGCCGAGCGTTAGCAATTACCGCGTCTCTTAAGTATTTTTGTTGATCGATAACCGAAACGGTCTCATCAGAAATATCGACCTTGAGTTGACTCTTTTCTTGAGTCATTTTGGCTTCTGCCAGTTGAAGCTTTAGCTCTTCTAGCTTTTTAGCATTACGCAATTTTGACGTTTCAATATCTTGAACCGTAGTGGCAAGCTCTGCCGATTTTACCGACAGCCTTTGCGTTAAGGTTGACGTATCAAGCTGAGCGACTCTATCGCCCTTCTTCACTTCACTGCCCTCTGGTGCCAACATTTTTACCTGATACTGCCAGACTCGACGCAGCGCAGGCGGCTTTAAGTTAACTGTATTGGCAGAAACAAGCTCACCTGTTACCTCAATTTGCTGGTCTAACAGTCCAGACTGTGCGCTTGTCACCACGTTTTGACTACAGCCCATAAGCGAGGCAGTGAGCATTAACGTACTGATTAGTTTTTTTCTCATGAAGAGGTCACTCCCGTTTCAATTAACACGCTCATACCAGGAATAATTTCTACACGTTCATCACGGTCAAACTTAATCGACAATTTAAACCAGTTACTGTTACCCCAAGCTGCCTGTCTTCGAGCTTGACGGCTAATATCTTCAATGCTGCCATTGAGTGTTACACTTGATTGAGAATCAAGCCTTAGACGCACGGGTTCGCCGATAACGACACGATCCACATCGACCTCATTCACCCAAGCAATGACTTCTAGCTCATTTAACGCTGGAATATTGGCCACTTGTCTGCCTATTTGCGCGTTATCACCTACCGAATACTTTTTATCCGACCAAGGGTCACGACCATAAAGTACTGGACCTGCAATATCGGCACGAAGTTCCAGTTGTTCAAGACCCGATAATGCTTGTGACAACTCAAGTTCTGCGCGCTTTTTATCAATCGCTAGCTGAGATAAAGACGCCGTACGCTTATCCTGAACCTCAGACAATACCTGGTGTTTCTTTGAAAGTTCCGATTCTGCTTTTAACTTATTAAATTGATTATCGGCATAATCTTTAGCGGCAATAAAGTCTACTGGAATCGCTGCATCTAATTGCGCCTTTTCTAATTCGAGCTTAGCTTGCTTAAGATCGAACTCAGCCTGTAACAACTGCGCAGTTAACTCTATTGATTGGCTCTGCTCTTGGGCAGTGACTCGTAACAAGCTGCCTTCTAGCTGTTCAATGCGGTTATCGATTTCACTTTTATCAAAAATAACCACCACCTGACCCGGCTCTGCCAAGCTGCCTTCTGGCATCATCCATTGAATTTGATAGCGCCAGGAGTCACCGGCCTTAGGCACGATAAAAGGTTGAGACACCACAGAAGCGACTTGGCCAGTCAGCAATAGCGGTATTAATTCCGCTTTGTGTATCGTTAACGCCGCCTTTGAAACTTCTGAGTCCGCTGTGTTCACAGTGCTCACTATATCGCGGGCCACTGTATTAACATCGGCACTCACATTTGCTTGGACTCCTGCACTGATTAACATCGCAAGCGACACTGACATCAACGTAAACATAGTCAAATTAGTCAAATGAGTCCGCTGCTTGGTCACAGCAATAAAAGCATCACGACGAACAAAAGCCTTATTGACGCCGTTAGTGAAACCATTCGCGAAGGAATAATTAACCCCATTAAGCTGCATTTTCACCTCGATTTTCACCTCGATTTTCACCTCGATTTTCAATTTCGATAATATCGCCATCACGCATACGAATAATGCGCTGAGCATACGCCGCAACCTCTTCTTCGTGAGTCACTAAAATGATGGTTTGCCCTGCTTGATGTAGCTCTGTAAACAGCGCCATGATCTCTACTGAGGTTTTGCTGTCCAACGCGCCAGTGGGCTCATCGGCTAATAAGATGGCGGGTCGATTCACTAAAGAGCGTGCAATGGCCACACGTTGTCTTTGGCCACCCGATAACTGGTTAGGTCTATGTTCGTGCCTCGCCCCTAAGCCAACTCGCTTAAGCAGTTCATGGGCATGATCTGTATCTTGCGCCGCTTCATCAGAGAAACGCAGTGGCAGCAACACATTTTGCAAGGCAGATAAGCGGGGTAACAAATGAAAACTTTGAAACACAAAACCAATCTCTTTATTCCGTACCGCCGACAATGCATCATCATCTAACTCTGCAACTTCTTGCTCATTCAGGCTATAGCTTCCAGAGGTCGGCTTATCGAGACAACCAATAATATTCATTAAAGTTGATTTACCAGACCCTGAAGGTCCCATAATCGCAACAAACTCATTTCTTGCGATAGAAAAGCTCACCCCATTGAGTGCTTTAACGCAACTCTCTCCCATGGGATATTCTTTAGCTAATTGATTAACTTTTATCATAACGTGCTCATGTGGCATGGGTTAATAACAATCATAGATACCGCTCTATCATACAGATAAGTGACTATTCTCTGATAAGTTGGACTGCAAAAAACTGTAAATAATCGCATTTTATAGGCATTACAAAGTAATTAATTATCCGACAGCATTTTTTACAAATTGTTCGACGAGGTTTTATTAAATCAGTCGTTTAGAGAGGAATGGACATCGAGTGATGTTAAAAACTGGTGGGTTTTGATTAAGCTGCATTTTTCTTCCTTGCTTCAGTCATTCCAATCCATTTGAAATACTTTATACAATTTACGCAAGTTCATAACTGAATGCAAGGATACACAAAAATTGAGATGGACAATATGTCTGCTACGAGTTTCCACTATCGCCCTCGCTTATTAAGCCAAACTAAATAAACTAAACAAAGGTCCGCTTGCCATACTCCGCCGAGTATTTAGCATGAGTTCAATAAACTTTTTTTGACTGCCTGCTTACCACTTCGCCCAAGTGAGCTTAGGCCTATCTCTGTGATGACCAGAAATTGGATGTTCTTAATCATTACCGTTCGCGCCGCTAATATTTTGAAATATAACAGACCAAACAAACGTGTGATCGCACAAGGAGATGCCAATAATGATTCTTAGGTTAGACGTATTCGGCAAGTTAATGTCAGTGATAAAAAAAGAGCAAGAATGCACCTATTTATTGAATCAGGAACAGGCATTCGTGTAAGGGTCTATGACATCGTCATTCCAACCGATTTCGCCGACAATGAGCTTGGGACTTACTTAGATGACATTTTTCATGAGTCTGCCTCTGATAAGCATCCAAAAGTCGTTAGGCTGAGTTAACAATTTAGTTATCCGAGAACTGCCCCTGCTAAGGTAAAGACGGCAATAGCTATAAAAAAGACCCATTGGAATAAATGCTTAAATGGCGATTCTAGATCCCCCATAAAACCGATATAGATTTGCCATATCGCAAACAAACCGAAGTTAAGCGCAATAAAAATCAACATACCAAAACTGTGCATGTATGAGATGGCCTCAAGCGAACACGCGAGCAGAACTGCACTGGACAAGAGTAAAAAAACTGAAACATAATGAAATACACCATGCATGGCAGCTTTAGCAATAGGATCAAAGTCGGCAGCCAGCGTAGGCTGTAAAAAATGTTTCAAGCCGTAAGTAAAATGACCGACAGTCGTCATGGTAGCAACAACCCCTGCAATCAGAAGATAGACATTCACAAAAGACTCCTATGACTAAACAAACCCATGACTCCACAGCACCACGAATACGAATACTTGTAGATAGTGACCTAGCAGCTAAATGCTTCATAAACCGTTAATAGGATAATAGACAGGACGTTAACAGGTATTGTTGCAATAAATACGCACGATTAAACAAAGTTAGTGACAGTCTCAAAAGAGCAACTAAACGTAATTTAGCGGCTCCATTTAAGCCCAGTAGTATTTCGCGAATGCTGATCTGCTAATACAAATACTTGCTACAAATAGCTGGTACTAATACCTGATACTAATACCAAGTGAGTATCATGCCTTCCCTACTGCTTCCGAGATTCTCGACATAACCGGCAAACTGTCACCGGCAAACAGTCTCTTACAAACCATCTCCTACAAGCTATCTCCTAAGCGAATAATCGAACTCAGGTCCAAAATGAGCGTAGGCGTAAACACAAATTACATGGTCACCATAGTCCAATAATCAAGACGTTTCTCTGGCTCAGCTAAAATGCTCTTGCAGGTTTCTTTATATTTGCCCATTAGTGGGCCTAAGCTTTTCGCATTTGGCATTGAGGCTCTATGCTTTTCGGCCGCCGCGGTTATTGCCGCTGACACTTGGTCTTGTGTTTTAAATTGTTGAGCGAGTTGCTTAGCTTGTTCACCCGAGACCGTTAAACGGTCAACCACTGCTGCCATCTGAGGTGAATTCATCTCGGATATGGCATCAGAAGCAATATGATAATAGGCAGCACAATCGGCAAGTTCGCTAACAAACGCCTCTTCAGCTTCTCCTGCAAAACTGTTAAAAGACAATGTACTAGCACTAAGCACAAATATTGCGAGGTTAATCTTTGCAAACATCGAAAGTATTCCTTTTATTTATTATCCAATCACTGCATTGACTGTATCTTATTTAGTTCTACTTTAGACCATGTTAAATATCAAGCGTATAGCTAAAAAACTCATTATCTTTTTTAAGTTACATTTAATGATTAAACAACTTATCTTTTAAGCCCTGTTTAACTTTAGGCCATTCAGTATCAATGATTGAATACACTACTGTGTCTCTAATCGTAGCATTTTCCAAAATCTGATGATTACGTAAAATTCCGTCTTGATTAGCACCTAGCCTACAAATAGCCTCGCGTGACGCTTGGTTTTGCACATGAGTCCTAAACTCTACCGCCATCACGTCCAGTGTCTCAAAGGCATAAGTCAGCAGGAGTAATTTTGTTTCGGTATTAACCGCCGTGCGCTGCGCACTTTTTGCATACCAGGTGTAACCCACCTCAAGTCGACGGTGTTGTTGTTGCCAATTACAAATACGAGTACAACCAACCACTTCACCAGAGTGACGACAACGAACGACAAAGGCTAACGCCGCACCACGTTGCTCTGCTTCTAACGCTGATGTGATATAAGCTTTCATATCATCAGGGTGTGGAGTATCAGTAAACCAAAGTTCCCATAAATTTCCATCTGCGACCGCGATACTTAACGCTGCTTGATGCTCCATCGTTAATGGTTCTAGGACAACATATTCACCAACCAAACTGGTTTCTTTAACGTCTGCGTTCACAACAACCTCCTGTCTTTTTATTGTTCTAAGCTAGCACGTTGGCGAGCATATTTTAAGCGAGCTATGAATGAAATTGCTTCAAGCTACCAACCACTTACCAGCAAAAGACTTACAAATAACGCGCGAAGCTCATTCCATCTTTTAGCGCTTTTGTTGGGGCGTCCAGCATTGGGGTTCCTAGATAGAGAAAACCGACAATTTGATCGTTTTCATTAAGCCCCAGAGAGTGATGCACATTAGCGTCAAACGCCAGTTCACCCGTTCGCCAAATTCCTCCTAAGCCTTGAGCAAAAGCGGCTTGCTGCATAGCCATTACTGCACAACCGGCGGATAAATGCTGTTCAAACTCAGGAACCTTGGCGTGTGCCGTCACTTTAGCAACAACGGTTATCACCATTGGAGCTCTAAGAGGCATATTTTTAGCTTTAGCGATAAAGTCACTATCGGCGCCTTTTGCTTTAAGCGCAGCAACGAAAATATCACCTAAGCGTGCTAAGCCATCCCCTTCAGCAATAATAAATTCCCAGGGTGTAAGACCTGCATGATCTGGTGCTCGGGTCGCTGCATCGAGAATATGCTGCAATTGCTGCTGCGTCGGTGCTGGGGTTGTCAGTCTTGGGGTAGATTGTCGAGTTAATAATAATTCTAATGCGTCCAACTGATTGTCCTTAATAACTATTTTTATAAATAATCATACTAACTTAAATATTTACTTACCGCTTAAAATTAGCATAAATTATCTACGAACAGGTATTGAGAGTATCAAGCACACACACAAAATCCCACCTATTTAGTGGGATTTAACCGTTAAACCGTTTATTCATTCCGGAAAATGCTTTAAATGCGGAGCAAAGCTTCATCGATTTACCTGAAGCTTTAACAGCCTCAAGCCAAACCATTACGCTTGGCAATGTAATAATCAAGGCTCGTATATCGCCCTCCGCCCATAAACACCAAGGCTAACAACATCAATAAGTAGGTGATAGCGAATTCAATTCCGTTATTCAAAATAACGAAATTACCTGAGCTCGTCAGCCATTCGTAGTCGCCATTGGCTTGTAGAATCTCTTTTGCTCGTTGTAGCTTTTCAGCTGAAGCCAATACGTTCTCATTGGCCAACCAAGAGCTTGCATCGGCAATCGCTAACCAACCATTATGGATATGAACACTAAAGGCCGCGACGAGCATGGTAAAGGCTAACGGAATCGAGATCAGACGAGTAGCAAAACCTATAACCAGTAATGCGCCACCAAAAAACTCTGTGCCAGCGGCTAAAGCAACCATCACCTCAGGGAAAGGTAGGCCTAATCCCCAATCCGGATTACCAAACCAAGCCGCTGTGTCACTAAAATTGGATAGTTTGTTGTATCCCGCTTGCATCAAAACAGGCGCCAAATATAAACGTAGCGCTAGCGGAGCAATCCCTTCGCCATATTTAAGTAAGTCCAATAGTTTTTGATAAAATTTAACGAGTTGCATATTGTTCCCTCTATAAATTAACCACCAAAGCGTCCTGCATCTTCCCTACTACACGTGTGGTCACCGATGAGGAAAAGTGCGTAAATGTTAAAAACGATAGATTTTTGATTTGATCATTTATTTAGCTATAAAGACCTTAGCTGCTGACACTATCTTTCATGAAAATGAAAAATAAACCACTCTTCTATACCCAAGTTACCTCAAGATGCAGGATTCAGAGTGATCTCAGCGTGTTTAATTCAAGGAAAATGAGTGCTGGAATGGCATTCCCTTTTAAACTTATTTGACACAGAAGTAGATACGCTGAGTCACTCCCGAAGGGCGAGTTTTATTGGCTTCTACTCTGCGTTGACGATTTTTAACGTAGAGCGACTATGCTTACAAATCTGCGCCTTGATTAGCAGCCAATTAATTCTCGCTGAAACGAGCATCTTGAAGTAGCTTGGGTATATAATTAACCATCTCGACTAAGCTCTATAAGATCTTCTTGTAGTGCAGCTAATTTTTTTTGAAAATGGCGCTTTTGCTTATCAGTAGCTTGCTGATTAAGCGAGATCAGCATAGCGCCAAACTTTTCGGTATTGGCATCTAATGAAGCTTTATAAGTATCCGATTTTAGGCTGTCAGGTTGAGTCATCAAAACCGTGAGACTGTGAGACAATGCCGCTTGGTTATGCCGATTCTTCAGCGCCTGTTGAAACAAGCGGATCCATTCATGACGATACTCAAGCCACATATCTAAAGTAGAGGCTCGCCCCAGATTATATTCATGTATTGTGTACTTCTGCTGTTCAGTTAGCCTGCCTAACCATTTTTTTATACGTTTATTCGTACGCTTGTCGGCCATTGCAATTAATGCTTGTTGATCTTTACCTAAGTACTTCTGATTCAACTCTTTCTCATCGAGCCTAAGCTGAGCAATAACCTGCTTGACTTGCTCGTCACTAAAAGAGCTAATAATGGGAACAAGTGACGGTTTTATAAATTCAAAAACACGCGACCAATGGTTTTTTGCCTGCTGAACATGATTAGCCCATAAGGTAGGCGTTAATGAGTTATCATTAATTGCTGTTGATAATTGGGACAGCTGCTGTTCATAGCGAACGAGTTCCTCTTTGCGGTGCCATATCAAAAAGCCGTTAAGTGCAGCATCAAACTGTGTCTGTTGCAAATCGTTTAGGGTGACATATTCGTCGAGTTTCCACTCGATTGCCCAATCTAAAAAGTAATATCCCATTTTAGTTGAGCACCCCGCTAGAGAGAGAATAAGCAGAGCCCATAGCCAGACTTTATTCATTGTTCACCTCTAATTGCGATAATTTGCGATAATTTGCGACTCTAAACTAGCATAGAACATAGGCAGGAATTCGCGCGATTACAAAATGTTAAACTCATTAGCCCGGTAGTCTTGAAACCTAGCGTTACAGGGTCTTTTACATAGTAGCCGCCGTTATAGAGTGCTTTTTGCAAAGAGAATAGAGAGAATAGAGAAAGGAAATCGTTCTGGATAGGCTCGCGATAGTTAACAGCTGGCAATTAACTCGTGATATTGCTCTGCACAATTTAAGTAGTCTTCAACCACGCTTGATGTACCGCTTACTTGTAAACTAACCATACAGCCATCTTTAACGAGATGATCGAACGCCATTTGTAACGCCCAGCACACAGCAAATACCCAGTAAAGGTCCACCGCAGAGACGACCGCATCTTTTGCATAGTTATTTAGATTTGGATGTCCAAGTAAGTAATTGCTAATCAGCCAATGCCGCTGCTGAGACGACAGAGAGTGACTTGCAATCACTGCCGCGAGATCACATAAAGGATGAGAGCGACAAGCGTATTCAAAGTCGATACATTTAAGCTTATCGTCGACGACTAAGATATTGTTGGGATTAAGATCTCGATGACTAAATTGCAGGTTCAATAAGCAGCCTGCTAAACGATGCAGCATCTCGTCCACCCCCTCAGACTTAGCAATGAGTTGATGATAAATATGTTGCCAACGCTTTAGTAAAGCAACATCAGCTCTACCCTGTTCTGCTGTTTTGTTAGCTGTATTGAGGCCGCTAGCTAAACTCATCTGCGAACGATTCAACTGCTGATGCATTTCAGTTAAGCGCTTAAGATATTGTTGCCACTGATTATCTATACTCATGACATTCGTTGGCGGCGGTAATTGTGTTAAGCCGTTTAATAATTCAAGCAGTTTCTTCTCGGCTTCAGGCCAGAGATTGTGGGTAGTTGTAATGGGTTGAGAGCCGTTTGCGCTAATAAGGTCATTCCAGCAGTGTTGCTCATTTTGTGAAAAAAACTCACTCAAATAGAAGCTATTATCAGGGCTAACATAGACCATACTGGGTGCTAGATTGCCCTGGTTTGCCAGTTGCCAATTTGCCACTTCATCGTCTCGATTACAGATCTGCGAACTTGCCCAGCTATTGAGTCTTAACACCCATTCTGCTTCACCCGCTTTACTTGGGTGTAAACCGCGAATGTAGTAATTTTGATTGCTTAAACCTTGGGTTAAAGGCGCTATCAGGCTGACTTTTGTCAGCCCTGATTGCTCAAGATAAGAGGCTAAACTCTGCACTAAAGTTTGAGGAGCAACGTCAGATTTAATATCGGCTTCAATCTCAGCCTTAGCCTCAGCTTTAGGCTCAGATTTAGGCTCGGTCATCGACTCAATTTTAGCGTGAGACATTTACGCTGCACCAACCGTTAAGTCTATATTTGTCGTGGTTTGCTGGCTTTTCATTTTACTGCGCCACATGTAATAACCAAACACCACCATGCCTAGATACAGTATAAATAAACCGGCAGTCAACATCAGGCCTTTACTGACGTACAGATAAATAGAAACCGCATCAATGATAAACCAATAAATCCAATTTTCGAGCACCTTCTTGGCGACTAAATACGTTGTCATGACCGCAAAACAGGTCGTTGCTGCATCTAAGTAAGGAAAAGCGGCTTGAGTTTGAGTCGCCATGAAATGACCAATCGCCAGTGCAATTAATGTTGTGATGCCGATAAGCTTGAGATGGGTTGAAAGTCGCCACGACACAATATTTACTCCATCATGCTTGTTACCTCCTCGAGTCCACATCCAATAACCATAAACCGCCATGGCCATGTAGTAGATATTGAGCACCGACTCCATCAACAAGGAGACTTTCCAAAACAGCACCGTATAAATCGCTGTGCTGATAAACGCAGCAGCCCAACACCAAATGCTGCCTTTCATGGCAAATATAAGATAAGCCAAAGCCAGTAATACCGCTACCGCCTCCCAAGCCGTTAAGGCTTCTGCTTCACTAAAAGCGGCAGTAAAATTATTGACTAACACTAGCCAAAAGTCAGACATATACAGGGCCTTATATTTAGTACAAAAAGCGCTTGCCCTAAATCGTTATCATAGAAAGTTAATGTAAAATGGTCACAAAATAGCAGAGGCAACTCTGTGACTCTGCTATCAGGTTAAATTATTCGCTGTGACTTAAATTTAGCTCACCACCAATAAACTTACACACGAAAACGGCTTTGCCCCATTTCTCGTGGGCGGCCTGCATTTCGATAGCAAGCATCGACATAACGTCGCTATATTCACCAACCACCTGCGTGGCCATAGCATTGGTGACTCGCTGGATGTTGTCGTACGAATCAACCCGGGCGATAAACCACTTAATCGGATCTAAGTAGTTATCTTGTAGTGGGTAGCAACTGATCTCTGCTGTTAATTTCATATTTTGACCTCTGCCGTTACTTTAACGGCACAATAATAGTGTTAATTTGATTAATTAAGGTAATACTGTTTAATTACAAAAACTTAACGTTAAGTGTGACCCCTATTTGGCGTGGATCACCATAGCGTATATATTGCTTATCTTCCCAGTCTAAATCAGGCTCATTACCAAAGTAGAAGCCACGAACGCCGTATTTTTCATCAAATAGGTTACGTCCCCACAGGTAAACAGACCAGATATCGGCCTCATAACCCACTTTTGTGTTTACCGTTTGGTAAGCATCTGATTTAGATTCATTGCTGTCTGAATAGTAGAAATCACTCTTACCGCTGGTATTGAGGTTTGCAAACCAGCCATTGTCGCTACGATAGGTGGCACCAATACTAAAAGTATAGTTGGGCGAATGCGCAAGCTCTCGGCCTGAAAGATCGACTAAGGCGCCATACTTATCTTCATATTGATAATCACCATAAGCGGTTTCTAACCAGCCAAGGCTACCGTATAGATTCAAGTTATCTGTGGCATACCAATTACCCTCTAGCTCGGCACCGTAATTATGCGAGCTACCAGCGTTTTCGGTAAATAGAATGAAGTTGCCCTCTTCTCCCGGAACCGTTGACTGCTGCGATGCTGCCACTTGCTGATCTTGTCTATCCATATAAAAAACGGCAAGATTAGTGGTCGCTTGTCCGTCTAACCAGCTCGACTTTAAGCCGATTTCATAGTTATAAAGAATCTCGGTGTCGTACTCTTTCTTATCTGCAAGTTCCACAGGAAGCGACATATTAAAGCCACCTGCTTTATAACCACGTGCCACACGAATATATGACTCATGGTTCTCGCTTAACGCTTTACTTAACGCGATATGACCGCCCCACATGGTTTCACTTGGTCCAAAATGGTCACCAGCAGAATCGCTATAATCGCTATCTCGACGTTCAACACGCAAGCCTACAGAGAGCGCATAACTGGCACCTAAATCTGAATCCAGCTGGCCAAATACGGCATAGTTTTGTGCTTCATACTCGGCGGATAACTGATTATAACTATCAAGGGTGTCGTTATCTTCCTGTAAGTCCATGGCGTAAACACCGATCAGCCAATCTGTACTGTCAGCGAGAATGCGCCCTGACTCAGTAGAGGATAATCTAAATTCCTGGGTCAACGTTTTTCGCTCACCTTTTTTGTCCCAGTTATATTCGTACTCACATGGGATACCACCGCAATCACGGCCAGCCCAATAATCAGGGTTTGCCCAGTCACCATCGTAATTGTGACGAGTATCAGATTGCGCTAACGAGGTCAATGATGTCAGCACAACGTTCTCAGAACCTGTGTAAATAAACTTAACAGATGAACCTGTCGTACGCTGCTTATCAACGCCGGGAGCGTCGGTTAGGGTATCGAAGCCATTATTGTCAAGCGTCCAGGCATCATAGCCATTATCATAGTTGGCATGTAACAAGGTTAAATCTATTTCTAGATCTTCCGTTGCGTACCAGCGCAATTTAGCGCGACCTGTAAATTCATCACGATTATTGGTATCACTGCGACCAAGATAGAGGTTATCTCGATAACCGTCTTGTTGATGCTGCTGTAGTGAGACACGGTAAAGTAAATTACCTGAATCGGTTAGCGGGCCAGAGCTAAAACCACTAAAGGTTTGCAGGTTATCGTCACCTAATGAGACTTCAGCTCCGTGCTCAAAAACGTCTGTCGGATCATTACTCTTAAGGTAGATCAGACCCGCCAAGGCATTCGCGCCATAGCGGGTACCTTGTGGACCACGAAGCACTTCGACTTGTTGTAGGTCATACATGCTTGAGACCATGCCCAAACCTGATAGATCGATATCGTCTACGACAAAGCCCACCGAAGAGTTGGGTGCACCCTGATACTCTTCTTGTTCACCGACACCACGAATTTGGAAGTATTTAGGGCGAGAGCTACCACCAGACCAGTTAAAGTTAGCGATAGTATTTAGGATATCTTCAAAATGCTGCGCCCCTTCATCTTCAATTTGTTGCTGATCGATAACGGTGACACTTGATGGCATTTTTTCTAATGGTGAACCACGAAAATCAGATGTCACTACCATGACTTCGATATCATCATTAGCCGTTACAGTATCGTTGTTTGCAAAAGTATTAGAAGACGAGATTGCAGCAATAACCGCAAGGGCTATTGGCGAATAAGATTTAAGACTTAACATAGGACCTCAAAGTAAAATTTTGAGATCCGGCATCAGTAAAGAAGCGATCGGAAAATGAATTGTGGCCCATTCCTACGCCGGTATTAGCCGGATCAGGTTCAAAGGGTTCGTTTTGCAACATCTCAGTCAAAACCTGTAAATCCAACTTTCGATTTATAGACTTTAACACCCCTTGGCGAGCGCGATTATACATGAAATTTACAAATTGATGACAGACTTCTTAAAAAACCAGCTTCTTTATGCATAAAAAAACGTCAGTTTAGCTGACGTTTTTTAACTATTTAGGATTTCAGAGCTTGAAATTAAGCAAAGCTCCGCTTAATTAATTTGAAAAAGCTTTTCTAACATAGAGTTCAAATCGTGTTGCATTAGCATTAGGGGCAACTGCGCTCACCTGCAGATGCTGCTTACCATGTAACTTAACCGCTTTCCAACTGACGCCTTCATCATCGATTGTCATGCCATTGACATCAAACCAAGTGAACTTATATTGCAGCCTGAGATCGGTTGATACCTGACTGACGAGAGTGCCTGTCCCACGCAAAAAACCACCCTCTGGAAGAGTCATGATATTGCTTACTTGAACCTCTTTACCGAAGCTATTGCTATCGATTCGCACTTCCCCATTTGAGCCAGCCATTACACCGGCAGTATGTGGAGCACATGCCGTGATGACAAATGCAGTAAACAGTCCTAATAAAACCTTTCTCATATTTATCCCCTTCTTCGCGGCAACGTCTATTGTGTTTATACAATCTATCGTCAAATTAATCGACCAAAAAATGTGCTCTCGCGGTCGCGATCAAATGTTTACGATTAGTTTGCCAACAATTAATGCTGACATTGGCGACTCGGCGGCCTTGCCGTGTGATTTTACACTCGGCGAAACTGTCTTTATGGTAACCCGCCCTTAGGTAATCAATTGAAAAGTCGACGACCTTTGGCACTTTTGTGGTTTGCATAAACACCATCAATTGCACAATCGCCGACATTTCCATAAACCCCGCGATCACACCGCCATGTAACGCAGGCAAAATTGGATTACCTATGTTGTCATCTTTAGCCGGTAATTTGAAAACCAGTTCATCACCAAATCGCTCTACCGCCATGCCAATAAACTTTGCATAAGGTACGTGCTCTAAAAGATGGCCAAAGTCATTAAGCTCAGTGGCTTTTTTTATTATGCTCTTGACGTCTAACTTTGTCGTGTCAGGCAACAACTCAACTGATAGCTGCGATTCATCATGCATATTCATCGCCTCCCATTAAAGCCTGCCTAAACTCTTCCCCGACCATCTCAGGGCTAATACGCATAAATGAGCCTACGGCGTGAGCAATAGGATCATCAATTGAATCTTGATAGGCAATAGCACGTGTAAAGGCAACGCTAGATGACAACTTATAACACTGGGCAAACCCATAAACTGGCTTATGGGGCTGTGCTGGCTTCATATAATCTACGCGTAAATCTAGCGTTGGCGAGATCTCAAGTAAACGATGTTTATCAAAAATTGAACACACAACCGCACAGCCACTGGCGGTATCCATTAATGTTGTGATCACTCCACCATGAATAACCCCTGTGTCGGGGTAGCCAACGAGTTGTTGATCATAAGGAAGCTCGATCAGAACATGCTTTCCGCTACCTTCTAGCACCTTCAATTTAAGCTTACGGCATTGCGTTAACTGCTCGACAAATCGACTTGCCATCCCAGTTAATGAGTTGTCCTCATTGCCTGAACTCATTCACTCAAGCTCAACATTGGCCCGAGTGGGCATCCACCCAATAAATGCATATGAATGTGGAAAACTTCTTGGCCACCGTGTTGGTTACAATTCATGATAAGACGATAACCATCTTCTGCAATACCGGCCTCTTCAGCGAGCTTTGCCGCCACCGACATCATACGGCCCAAGGCTTTCTCGTCAGAGGCCTTAATCTCGTTTGCAGTTGGGATCAGGTGATTAGGGATGATTAACACGTGTGTCGGTGCTTTGGGTGTGATATCTCTAAATGCAGTAACAAGATCATCTTGGTATAAAATATCTGCTGGAATTTCACGTCGAATAATTTTGCTAAATATGGTTTCTTCGGCCATTTTTCTGCCCTCAAAAGGAAATAACTAGCCATAGTATACTCGAAAAAATAGACAAGGCGATGGACGATTAGCGATGTAAATCATTCAAGTATGTAAGCCTCACCGTACACTCTTTAAACATGTGTATATACATGGTGGTTGACTTTAAATAAATAACCACTTCTAATGAGACAAATATTTTCGAGAATATAACAATGCTTACTGAAAAAGAAACTGCACTGCTTGACGCTGCAAGTGCGTTAGTTAAAGAAAAAGGCATGATTGCTTTAAATATGTCTGACGTACATAAAAAAGCGGGTTACTCGCGTGCAGCCCAATACCAGTCATTCAGCGATAAAAATGCTCTTCTTGCAGCCCTCAGCATGCGCGAACTCGTCAATAATACTCTGGCGATCGAAGAAAAACGTTTTGATGAGTTAACAGGTGATTTCACTGTTGTTCTCAGACCTGTGGTATATAGCTACTTAAAGCTATCTGACAGGTTAATGATTGATTCAGCCTTTCGCCTGATGCTGACTCAAGTTCGATTATTGCCAGACGATGAAAGCTTAAGTTTCTTAAAGAGTGGATTTGAGTTCTTAAATAAAGAACGTGAAATGACTAAGTCTTAGATTCTCTGGGTAACCTGCATCACTGCTTACACTATTAAAAAGAGTCAGTAACGCCGACTCTTTATCTAGCAACAGTTCATATCACAGCCCTAACTATGAGCTTGACAACATAATCTTGTCAGCGCTTTATAGCGCTAGTTAACTTACTTTTTAATGCTAGATACTGGGCTTATATTTGGCACTAATACCTGACATTTCACCTTCAAGAAAACTTGATAACAATCGGAACAAACATAACGTCCCGATAACGTATTCTTAGTCTCGAACTGATTACAGAAAGTACATAAACCAAAATGAGCCACTTTCTTTTGTTCAAGCGATATCTTTGGCTTTCTCGCTGCTGGCTTCACTTGCACATCAGCTGACAAGTCAGCAATACTCAGACTTAAACCGATTGCTAACACCTTGAACAGATAAATGGATAAGGCGATGACAGCACTGGCGAACATCATCATAACACTGAGCTCTGATGCATTGGATTTAATAACAAACAGTAAACCTGAGACACACATCACTGTGGCTAGAAACGTTAGTGCTTTATTAATTAATGGTAGCTGAGCCTTAAATTCAAGGTGGTTAAACATGTTAACCCAGCTCTTTAATCAGATAGACTACACCGTCTTTCTGGTAAACATTTTTAACTTCATTACCTTCCCCCAACACCACCACTTTATGACCAGTATCGGTAACCGCATTCCCTGCGGCGTCCAATACAATGGCGACACCAAGGGCAGTGATTAGAGGAGAGCGATAGGCATGATAATGTCGGTGCTTCTTTGGCACAACAATCACTTTCGTACGGCTATATGGCTGGTTAACTTTCTGACATTTTATCCCACCAGCACGCTCACAACCCACTGTTGCAGCATTGACCGAAAATGCCCCCAGGGACAAAATAGTTAATGCAGAAGTGAGCAACGCACTCGGTATCAATTTCATAATCAGCTCTCTTTTTCAAGTCTATCTAATTTGAGGTGATCATAAAGCAAAAATAGACACATGTATACACCGACCCGTACACCCTGCACTACCTTGGTGGCTACGTCCACAAAAAAGGCGCAATACAATGCGCCTTTAATATTCAAAATTTAATCTGCTACCCCATCACTATCTAGGTTAGCCCTGATTTAATCGAGCTTGAACTCGCTCAACAGGGTGAGCTTCTAACCAATACTTTTTCAGCACCGGATTTTGTAACCCAAGCTGACTATCGGCTAAATTCCATGCACCTTTCCAGATCCCATCGGCAATCATATGCACAACGGCACTTTCAATGGCTTGTGCTACACACAAACTCACAGGTTCATTAGAGGTATAACCTATTTCAGACTCGAGTAACTCTTGAGCATCAATAAACTTAAACACACCTGCAGTCAGCTCTTTAGACAATACCGACTTTGTGGTTGTTACGCTACTCAGTAGGCGCCCAGTACGGATATCTACCGCTCTTAAGTTTACTGTAATGCTATCAACACGAAATTGAGTTGAAGCACCTATGCCTAAATAACGCGCCCCCGCTCCACCGGTACGAATATTAGTATCGTAAGCAACAATGCCGCCTTCCATCAAAATCTGCGCAGAATTTAGTTGAGTCAAACTTGCTGCGTCGCCTTTAAGGCCCGCACGAACGATTTTTCGCTCAGTTAACAAGTTTTGTAACCCTTCTCGCTCAACTGGAATAAACCAGCTAGAGTCATTAAGCGCCTGAGCTAAAAATGCAGTGCCACTTTGCGGTACTGCTGTTGAGAAATTACTTGATGGGATCGGCTTGTATTGCCCTGTTTGATCTCTAAAATCATACACAGCAGCAACCATGCTTCCTTGGGGGGCAGGCAAGCCAACAAGGTCGTAATAAGTACCGCCTTTTGGCATTAAGCTAGACGATGGTGTTATCTGCTCAAGTTCTGATGTCGTTGAGCAGGCGCTGACAAGCCATAAAACCAGCAATGGCAATATTTTTTTCATGACTAGCCCGCTCCAGTACTATTATCAACAATGCCACCGACCTCAATAATTGTGGTTTCTCCCGTAACAATATCGGTAATATGAACCACTAAGGCACCATCTTGGTTAACGACTTGGATCTCGAAGTCATCAGTTTTTAAGTACCCTTCACCACCGTTTGCCGCATCATTAAACAGTTGACTCATCAGACGAGATTCTAGTGAACTTGCCAAACGGTCAAGCGCTGAAGGAGGCACGTAACTTGAGCCACCTGTGTGTTTGTTTTGTGCTGAAGCGTTTGACAGTAAATAGGAACCGTTTAAGTAACTGCCACCAAAATTGGGATTTACCGGTGTATAGGTTAGCTGTGTAGCCTGAACAGACCCCACCAGTAAAGCCAGTGATGCCCCACTTGCTATTTTTAAAATTATTGTCATGGACATTCCTTGTTAAAACTCATCCGATGCTAAATCAGGATCCAAAAACTGACTCCAGCCAGCTTGCTTTCGATTTTGTTTCAATTTTTGATTAACATATTTTGCCGCCCCTAAAGCTTGCTCATCAATATTGCGACTCGCAGGCGATACAACGGTGATATAAATAGGTTTGCGGTTATGTAATATACTTATTTTACTACCACTCCTTGCTGTCGCTTGCTCAACAATGGTCAAACCAGAGTGTTCAGCCATCCCTCCTATATCTCGATAAGCAGCAACAAACTCACGATAAAAACGATGACCAAAACGCGTCATCGCACGATTTAGAATAAGACCATCGATAAGGTCGGTTTCTATCTTCGGAGGTTGATCGCTGGTATTTTTAGCTAAAGGCGTTTGCTGCTTATCTAATACTATCTCCTCTGCAGCCAAGCTTGGCTGAAAAAGTAACAAGCAGAACCATACTCGCCTCATTGTATCACTTCATGCATATGAGTCTGAGCCCAAGCTATCGCTTGACCACGACTCGATACACCTATCTTTCTAAAGGCTCGATAAAGATGCGTTTTGATTGTACTTTCACTGACAAAAAGTTTATTTGCGATATCAATATTGGTACTTCCACTGCGTAAAACCTGCAACACTTCACGCTCTCGAATAGTTAGGGTCTCAACATCATCGACCATGGCATCATTTTTGGCATTACCCTGTATAAAACTTTGAGGAATAACCACTTTACCTTTTACGATGTCAGCCATACCACTTCCAATCTTTTCTAGTGAAGCATCGGCATCAAATACCCCAGCTGTCACTGAAGGCTGGATTAGAAATTTGGCATCGACTTGTTTAGGAAAATGCAAAAACACGACACGAGCGATATTGCTGCCTTTCTCGATGCGCTTTTGAATTTGATATGCGCTCTGAACATCTACACTTGCTAAGTCAATTAGAATAATGGTGATACGGCTTTCCAATAAATCGGCATTAAAATGTTCAGGAGACATCCGATGTAATTTAACGAGGAACTCTTGAGGCCATCTGGTATTAAGAAGATCTGCAAATAGATGCGAGCGGGTTACTAAAACCCAATGTGTCACTTTAAACATAAACTAACTCCGTGTTGACTCTATATCACCGTCCGTGTGCTCTTGATTGTAATATACTTACCCCCAAAATAAACCACAAAATTATTCACAACCAACACAAATCGCCACATAAGCATCAATTCGCAACGTAACCTTGAGTAACCTGTGCAGATTGTCCCTGACCGTACTGCACAACAGATACACCATGACCTGTACCATTTTGATAAATAATTACAGAGCTTTCATTCCCCACCTGTAGAACAGAAGCCAAGTTATTACTTCCCTGCTGGTTAATATCCAGATCCAGGTAAGCGCCTTGTTGGGAAGATAGTACGATATTACCGAAGCCGCTTTGAAGAATGCTCGCCTCAATATCTGCTCCATTTTGGTAGGCAGCAACTCGGTTACTCCCCCCAAGCTGCTTGACATCTATCTGAGTCAACACGCCAGACTGGCTAACTGTCACTCGATTTGAAACACCTTGCTGACTCACATTGGCATCTAAACTGTTACCACTTTGAGAAATCGATGCTCGGTTATCATAGCTATTGAGTTCATCAAATGGGCTAAGGTCTTGAGCGTGCACCTGAGGCACAAAGGCAAGGAGTAGCGCTGGGGTATAACGCCAAAAACTGTTGGGTTGAAGATTAGAGCAGCTATCCGCCATCTTAGTAGTATCCATACTCAATTACCGACCTTTAATGACCTTATAAAATTAACGCGCTCATTATGTCGAGAAAGTGGTAAGCCATCATCAGCCTAGAGTATTAAAAGCGACACACCCAAATGACTATCACCCCAAAAGAAACTAGACTTTATTACTAGGGCTTATTTACTCAACAAGAAACAATCATCACAAAATCGCTTTCTCAACTAACTGTTTTAAAAGCATAATGTAAAAAATGCGTTAAAACTGCTAACGGTAGCGCTAAATTTACTCGTCATACTAAATAATCAGAAAATGGTGTTCGCTGTTTTAAGCGAATTGAGTTTGAAGGTAAAAACAACAATAAAATAAGGATAATCAGCCCGAGTAAAACGGATAGGCTTGATGATTAACGCCATACAGCAATATGTTTCAGGAGCAAAATAATCAGCAGTCCCCAAGGGGGTACCATGCACTAAGGGAGAAGTAATTTCTGCAATGCCCTTAATATAACAAGCTCCGAAATCAATAATCTGAACCTGGCCATTTTTATCTGTATGGATATTGTCAGGCTTAAGATCCTGATGGAATGTTTCTTTACGATGAAAGGCTCTTAAACCCCGATTAGAGTTGAGTTGAGTTAAGTTAAGTTAAGTTGATTTAGTATTCTTAATACCTGCTGTAATTAAGGCTTAGGGTTAACTTGCATCCATTGACTCAAGGTCAGGCCATCTAAGTATTCCGTCAAATAATACAAGGCTGACTTCGGCTTTTTTCTATCAAAATCGACACCAGGTTAGGTAATGCCGTTCACTCAAGGTGGGCAGCCTTTTTATTTCTGGCATACCCTTGGGGATATTAAGAGCTTGAGAAACGTCCATAAAAAATCCGAGGCCTATGAGTAGGACTCGGATTCTGAAGCATCTAGAAGATCAGTCAAGCGTTCGATAAATCACTACATGATCGGCATTAGTTCTAGGCTGGCTTTTTTAGCCATTTAAATTAACGTAAATTACTGAAGTGCAGACTCTGCTGTACGGCCATCATCGTGACAGCTGTCACATGTTGGCTTGTCACCTACGTTCATTTCGTGTGGTGCGTGGCAATCTGCACACATTAGCATGCCGTCATGGGGTTGGTGAACAGCGTCCATTTCAGCCAATGTACCGTGACATGCCTGGCACTGCTCAAACTCGTACTCACCGTCTGCAGATGGAGAACCGTCAGCGTGACACGCTTCACAACCGTCCATTTCAGCATGCATTTCGGCAAGTTCTTGACCTTCAGCAAACGCTGCAGGTGATAAAGCGAGTGCTGCGAATGCCGCACCAAAGATTGCACTTAGTAGTTTATTGCTCACAATTGTATCCTCATTTGATGCTCGCATAGTGAAAACTCAATATGTCAGGTTGTTTTCATCTTGCGAGCAATATTTTTAGCACGACTTAGGTTAATTTAGCTAAGCATTAACTAATTCGCAACTAATTTAGGAGGAAGATCATATCATTGTGGAAATTATCAAAATGTGCGCTTAATCAAATTACACCTTGGAATACCACATAACTAACCTTTTACCACCTTGATTTTGGACAATAAAAAAGCGATTCGAAATATTAACTTCGAATCGCTTTGTTTAGTATTAGCTGATTTAGTGAGTTCTAAGTGCTGCAATCCGCTTTTCTAATGGTGGGTGACTCATCATCAATTCCGCCATAGATTTTTTACCGTTAATGCCAAGTGCAGACATAGATGCTGGCATTGCGCCTGTTTCAGGACCTTGACGTAATCTCTCAAGTGCCGCAATCATCTTCTCTTTACCCGCTAGACGTGCTGCGCCTTCGTCTGCTCTAAATTCACGAATACGTGAGAAGTAAGCGACGATAATGGATGCTAAGATACCAAACAACATATCCAGTACAAAAACCACTGCCATATAAGCAAACATGCCTAGGCCTTCACCTTCTTCATCGTTACTAGAAACGAAGTTATTGATGATGCCAGCCACTACACGTGCAGCGAAGATAACAAAGGTGTTTACCACGCCTTGGATAAGCGTCAAAGTCACCATATCACCGTTAGCAACGTGGCTCACTTCGTGGGCAAGCACAGCTTCAATTTCATCTTGGCTCATGCCGTATAACAGGCCACTACTCACTGCGACCAATGCGTTGTTTTTGCTAGGACCGGTTGCAAATGCATTTAGCTCTGGCGACTGATAGATAGCCACTTCTGGCATTTTAATACCCGCTTGCTCAGCTTGACGAGCAACCGTTTCAACTAACCAACGTTCAGTATTGTCACGGGGCGTTGTGATCACTTCACAGCCCATTGTTTTCTTGGCCATCCACTTAGAGATTGCCAAGCTAATAAATGCACCACCAAAACCAAATATTGCAGCGAACACAAGTAAGCCGCCCATGGTTGAGGTATTAACCCCTAGAATTGACATCACAATTGATGCCACTAATAAGATCGCCATGTTAGTGGCAATCAGTAAAAATATACGCTTCATTTAAGCTCCTGTAGGATACAAAGTACCTGATATACACTCTATAAAAGACATAATATGTCCAAAAAACGAGATTTCAAGGGGAGACAGTAAAATTTATGCCTTGTCGCTTCAATATATCTCTTATTGTTTCAATAATAGACGACTGAGCTCCACTTTATATCAAGTCGGCAAAGTCTAGGTCGACTTCATTAATCTAAGATTAATTTAATCAGTAAAGCACGATAATTATAGAAGACTTGAGGTTAATCTTTTTTAACAAAAAGATAAGCCCAATTTTCGGCATTAAATTTACCTAAAACTGGGCGATGATTTTAACCGATTAATTCAGCAGGTGAGCATCAGCTAATAAAAGCTAAACTGTTATTGTTTTGGCTACCTATCCTTTTGTCAAAGCAGTAAGGTCTATATAGCGAGCCGCAGCTTCAGCGCTTGGAGCACTAAGAAACGGCACATAACCTAGGAAAGGCGCTGACATCATCTCTTTTAGCGTGGCTAGATTTTCATCTTGATTAGCCATTTCTGAGTCCACTTGATTTGCCACCCAAGCCACGACTTCAAGCCCATCAGCCTTAATCGCTTCAGCTGTTAATAATGCATGGTTTAAGCAGCCCAGTTTCATTCCCACCACTAAGATCACCGGCAACTTCATTGATTGCACGACGTCAGAAAGGTAATGCCCCTCCCCAAGCGGTAAACGCCAGCCACCCGCACCTTCTATCAAACAGAAATCGGCACCGACATATTCAGCCATTTTAAGCTGAGCTTCAATTCGACTTGGGAGCAGCTGTACGCCTTTTTGCTTCGCCGCAATATGCGGAGCAATGGCCGGTAAAAAAGCAAAAGGGTTGATATCCTCATAAGGCAGTTTAATCGTCGATGCAGCCATCAAGGCTAATGCGTCGCTATTACGAAGTCCCTTGTCTGTTTCTACACAACCCGAGGCGATAGGCTTAAAACCTACAGTCTCTCCCGTTGCGGCTGTCAGCATAGCAGATGAAATCAGTGTCTTACCGCAATCGGTATCGGTACCCGTTACAAAAAATGTCATTTCCACTCCAAGCTGGGTTAGCGCTTTTTACGCGCCTTAATAAAGCTAATGTTGTAAGTTAAAGGAAGGCCCTCTGGGGCTCGACTCAACTCTGCCAGAGCTTGTAAAGCTTGCCAATCGTTACGTCCTCTCAATGTGACTTGAGGCAAGTTAACATCTTGATCTTGTTTTACTATCGATGCACCAACGCCTTTAATCGACTGCAGCATGGCTTTAAGATCTGCAAAATGAACCGTTACCGCTTGAGTGTCAAATGTCTCAATCTCCCAGTTGTCTTGCTTAAAACAAGCGCGCAGCGATTCCTCATCGATAAACGTATTTATCTTAAAGCCAAGTTGCGCGAGTTGATGAAGACTGCCCTGTGCCACTATGCTCATGTTGAGTTCTCCATCACCTTTAAGCACTCTGCTGGCTTCACTTATGGCTAATGGAAGATCTTCACACCATTGCAGCGCGACATTGGAATAAATACCCTCGATTGTGGCGGTAGCAAAGGGCAAGCTTTGTGCATCACCACAAACGGGAATGTAATGGGGAAAATTGTCGCTAAGGGTTTTGAGCATCCCCTCAGCAATATCTAGGCAAAACACTTGTTCAATCCCGTGCATATGGGCGAAACAGGTTCCAGGCCCCGCGCCTATATCTAATATGCGACCGCTTGACGTCTGCTGACGCACCAAACGCTCTGCGGTGCGTTTTTGTAGTACATCGTAACTATGATAATGAGCAGCCGCTGCCGAAAAGCGAGCTGCAACTTGGTGGTTAAGCTTAATCGTCATGTAAGATTGTCGCCAACACTTCTACTAACGCAAGAATATCTCTTTCACAGTGGTTAGCATTGAGGGTTAATCTCAATCTAGCTTCCCCTTGTGGCACGGTTGGAGGTCGAATGGCACTTAACCAGAAACCGTGTTCTTTTAATCTTTTAGCCACGGCCATGCTCTTAGCTGCATCACCAAGTAAAATAGGCTGAATCGCAGTTTGCGAGTCAGAAAGCTCAATATTACAGTCTGAACACGCGGCTCTAAAAGTGGCAATATTGTCATGCAACTTTTGCCGGCGCTCTGGTTGCAGCTTAATCATATTTATTGCGGCATAGGCCGCCGCAACGCAAGCAGGTGACAGCGCAGTTGAATAGATATAGTGACGGGCATTAGCGACTAAAAAATCTATTAATGCTTGGCTTCCAAGAATTGCTGCACCTTGGCCCCCCATCGCCTTACCAAAGGTGACGAGTTGGGCATCAACCTTAATATCAGTGGTTATATCTGTCGCACCGAAGCCGTTTTCACCTAGCACCCCAAAACCATGGGCGTCATCGACTATCAACCAAGTATTATGTTGCTGACAAAGTGTCGACAATTCAGCTAAGGGAGCAACGTCCCCGTCCATGCTAAATATGCTTTCCGTCAATAAGGCACTTGGACTAAATCGCTCAAGATAGCTCTTCGCACTCTCCATATCGTTATGGCTAAAACGTTTCAGTTTTGCACCACTGTCTTTGACTCCATCAATAACAGAGGCGTGGATCAATTTATCAGCGAGCACCACATCACTTTCATTGAATAACGTTTTCATCAATGCGTTATTGGCGCTAAAACCGGAGCAAAATAGCAATGCAGCTTCATGCCCAGTGACTTCACATAATGCTTGCTCAAGTTTTAGATGTGCTTCGCTATAACCAACAACTAACGGCGAAGCACTGCTGCCGACACCGAAATCTTTAGCACCTTGATAAAGCGCCTCAGCTAATTCAGCTGAGGTCGACAAACCTAGATAGTCATTACTACTGAAGTTCACATAAGGAAGCGCATCGACTTCAAAGTAGTTCGATTGATTAGGATCCAGCACAATATTAGTACGTCGCCTTAGGAGGCCTTGTTGTTCTAACGCTCGGTTTTTATTGGTAATCCTAGCGTTCAAGGATTCTGCTAATGGCTGGTTTTGGGAGTTTTCTGACATTCATTATGCTCAGTATAAAAGGCTTAGACAGCCAACAACCGCTGTTTTTATATTAACGGGTTTGCACTTTAACGGGCCTATACCTAAAGTGGGCTTGTATCTAATTTGGCTTTAAATTGGGGCATAATCAAAGCAATAATGCTATGCATGCCCCCGTTCAATAAGGGGACTTTATATCCGTTAGAGTGCGCCAGCATCATAAAACGCTGATGCTTTTTTATCTTGCTGAGCGGCAGCTTTAGCTAACATAGCTTCATCTTGTTCTTTGGTTGAAGCGATACCTTGTTCAGGGTGTAGACCTAACCTTTTAAATAAGGTCATATCATCATTTTCTTCTGGGTTTGCCGTAGTTAATAACTTACAACCGTAAAAGATAGAGTTTGCCCCCGCAAAGAAGCACATAGCCTGCAGTTCATCGGTCATATTTTCACGACCTGCGGACAAACGTACTCGCGACTTAGGCATAGTAATTCGCGCTACGGCAATGGTACGCACAAATTCTAATGGGTCAAGATCATCGAGCTTTTCAAACGGCGTTCCCTCAACCTTAACCAACATATTAATTGGCACTGAATCTGGGTGCTGGTCTAAATTTGCCAATTGTTGAAGCAGGCCTGCACGATCAGTCGCTTTCTCGCCCATACCGACAATGCCGCCAGAACAGACTTTCATACCTGATGCGCGCACATTTGATAAGGTATCTAAGCGACTCTGATAAGTGCGCGTCGTGATCACATCACCATAATATTCAGGCGATGTATCTAGATTATGGTTGTAATAATCTAAGCCTGCATCGGCGAGCGTGTTAGCTTGCTCAGCAGACAACATGCCAAGCGTCATACAGGTTTCCATACCCAATGCTTTAACTTCTTCAACCATGGTCTTTAAGTAAGGCATATCGCGCTCTTTTGGGTTACGCCAAGCAGCGCCCATACAGAAACGTGAAGCGCCGGCTGCTTTCGCACTGCGTGCTTCGGTTAAAACAGTTTCCATCGCGAGTAAACGCTCTTTTTCAAGACCAGTATCATAGCGTGCGCTTTGAGGGCAGTATTTACAGTCTTCAGGGCACGCACCGGTTTTAATCGACAGTAGACGGCTTATCTGTACTTCATTTGGATCAAATTCTTGGCGATGAATGCTATGCGCCTGAAATAGGAGATCGTTCATCGGTAGTGCAAATAGGGCTTCAATCTCTTCACGCTTCCAGTTATTTCTTAGCTGTACTTCAGACATGCTGTTCCCTTTTGCTCACACAGTTAACTATTTATGCTGCTTTCTTATCATGGCACCATCACTTTGTTTAACAAAGTAAGCGCTTTATTTTTCTAGATATTATGTAGAAGGAAAACTATTTTATATTAAAAACAAGCCATTACAACTTTTTAGCGGGCTCATTTAGCAAATATTTACTTGCTTAGGATACCTGCAAGCCGTAACCTGTCAACGTCACTCGGATCAGAAGGTTTACTAACGGTTAATTTATGCGCAGCGATAATCAATTTACTACAGACAGTATCGATCTTCAATTTGATAAAGAGCACGTGTGGCATCCGTATACATCTATGGCTAATGCCCTCCCCGCCTTTGGTGTTGTTGCGGCTGAAGGCGTTGAGCTGCAATTACAAGATGGAAGTAAACTCATTGATGGAACAAGCTCTTGGTGGGCTTGTGTCCACGGTTATAGCCACCCAAAAATTGTTAGCGCCATGCAGCAACAAACAGCACAGTTAAGCCATGTTATGTTTGGGGGGATCACCCATCGCCCAGCCGTTGAACTTGCGCGTCTGCTGATCGAGATAACCAGCCCTAAGCTGACCAAAGTGTTCTTGGCCGATTCTGGATCTATCGCTGTCGAAGTCGCCATGAAAATGGCATTACAGTACTGGCAAGGTCGTTCTAACACGACTAAGCAAAAAATTCTAACGGTCAAAAATGGCTATCACGGTGATACCTTTGCGGCCATGAGTGTGTGCGATCCTGAAGGCGGCATGCACACCATGTTTGGCGAATTGGTGACCAAGCAATTGTTTGCGCCCGCTCCTAGGTCTCGCTTTGATGGCAACTTTGATCCTGAAGAGCTCAACGAGATAGCCAGCATTTTTGAAGATCAACACCAACAAATAGCCGCATTATTGCTCGAACCTATTATGCAAGGTGCCGGCGGCATGCGCTTCTATCACCCTGATTATTTAGCCACACTTCGTAAGCTTTGTGATAAATATGATGTGTTGCTTATCCTTGATGAAATCGCCACAGGCTTTGGTCGTACTGGCAAATTGTTTGCCTATGAGCACAGTAACATCGAAGCCGATATTTTATGTTTAGGCAAGGCATTAACCGGTGGCTATATCTCGTTAGCCGCGACGATGTGCACCGATGAAGTCGCAAAAGGTGTGAGTGATTCTCCGGCAGGAGTGTTTATGCACGGTCCTACCTTTATGGGTAACCCACTCGCCTGCTCCGCAGCGATTGCAAGCATAGAACTCATTAAAGAAAATCGTTGGCAACAACAAGTAAGCGCTATCGAAGCACAACTGAAAAATGAACTGACTGAAGCAATCCACTATCCAAATGTCAAAGATGTTCGCGTGTTAGGTAGTATCGGTGTGTTAGAGATGAGTGCCACGTTAAATACCGCAGAGCTGCAACAGCAATTCGTCGACTTAGGTGTATGGATAAGGCCCTTTTCTAATCTTATCTATATCATGCCGCCCTATTGCATTACTTCAAGCCAGCTAAGTAAATTGACTAATGCGATGAAAGCCGTCGCCAAGCAAGTCAGTCTACCAAAGGATTCAAATGCATTTATTAGTCACGGATAATCGATAACAATAAACCTGCCACAGCCCTAAATAACCGGAATGTCCGAATTCGACTTACTGATAACGGTTCGGACGCCGTTTCACCCCGACTTCAAACAGACTCAGTTCGCATTTCCAACCCCACCGACTTTTACTTTCGACAAGCGCCCCATTCCTAATCATAAGCTCTAGCCTAAAGCCTTCACCTTTTTGCATCTCTCTATAAACGTAATGAAATCTACCTTACGGGTATAAATCGCTGCAAATCAAATATAGAGACATAGCAGCGGTATACCATCTGACGCCTATAAAAGCGCGTTTCACTAAAACCTGCGACTTGTTGACTAATTAGCAACCTTAGATTTGGCTATAAAATGTGATTTTTTTATGATATTTCGCCTAATTTAGCCCTGAATGACAAAAATCGATAAAATAAATCGAAAAGTATTGCTATACTTGCGCGGAATTTTAGAACGTAACTCCAATAGAGTAGAAAAATGACTGATTTATCAAAGTACAGAAACATTGGTATCTTTGCTCACGTTGACGCGGGTAAGACTACTACAACTGAGCGTATCCTAAAGCTTACCGGTAAGATCCATAAGATCGGTGAAGTGCATGACGGCGAATCAACAACTGACTTCATGGAACAGGAAGCTGAGCGTGGTATTACCATTCAGTCTGCTGCTGTAAGTTGTTTTTGGAACGATCACCGTTTTAACGTTATTGACACCCCTGGCCACGTTGACTTTACAGTAGAAGTTTACCGTTCTCTTAAAGTGCTTGATGGCGGTATCGGTGTATTCTGTGGTTCTGGTGGTGTTGAGCCACAATCAGAAACTAACTGGCGTTATGCGAACGAATCAGAAGTTGCTCGTATCATCTTCGTAAACAAGTTAGACCGTATGGGTGCTGACTTCTTACGTGTTGTTAAGCAAACTCAAGACGTACTTGGTGCTAACCCAATCATCATGGTATTACCTATCGGTATCGAAGACGAATTCTCAGGTGTTGTTGACCTGCTAACTCGTAAGGCTTGGAAGTGGGATGACTCTGGTCAAGCTGAGAACTACGTAATCGAAGATGTACCTGCTGACATGGTTGACCTAGTTGAAGAATACCGTGAAATGCTAATCGAAACTGCTCTTGAGCAAGACGATGATTTGCTAGAAAAGTACATGGAAGGCGAAGAGCCATCTATCGAAGACATCAAGCGTTGTATCCGTATTGGTACTCGTAAGATTGAAATCTTCCCAACATACTGTGGTTCTGCGTTCAAGAACAAAGGTATGCAGCTTCTTCTTGACGCTGTTGTTGACTACTTACCAGCACCACAAGAAGTTGATCCACAGCCGCTTACAGACGAAGAAGGCGAGCCTACTGGTGAATTCGCTATCGTTGACCCTGAAGCGCCATTAAAAGCACTTGCATTTAAGATCATGGATGACCGTTTCGGTGCTCTTACTTTCGTACGTATTTATGCTGGTCGCATCAACAAAGGTGATACCATCCTAAACAGCTTTACCGGTAAGACTGAGCGTATTGGTCGTATGGTTGAGATGCAAGCGGATGAGCGTACAGAACTAAATACTGCACAAGCGGGTGACATTATCGCTATCGTGGGTATGAAGAACGTGCAAACTGGTCACACTTTGTGTGATGTTAAGCACCCTTGTACTCTAGAAGCCATGGTATTCCCAGAGCCAGTTATCTCTATCTCTGTTACACCAAAAGATAAAGGTGGATCTGAGAAGATGGGCGTAGCTATCGGTAAGATGATTGCTGAAGATCCTACTTTCCGTGTTGAAACTGATGAAGATTCAGGTGAAACAATTCTTAGAGGTATGGGTGAGCTTCACCTAGACATTAAGGTTGATATCCTTAAGCGTACTTACGGCGTTGACCTAATTGTTGGTGAGCCTCAAGTTGCATACCGTGAAACTATCACTAAAGTAGTTGAAGATAGTTACACACATAAGAAGCAGTCTGGTGGTTCAGGTCAGTTTGGTAAGATTGACTATGTGATCAAGCCAGGTGAAGCTAACACTGGTTTCGTATTTACGTCTAAAGTTGTTGGCGGTAACGTTCCTAAAGAATTCTGGCCTGCTGTTGAGAAAGGTTTCAAGAGCTTGATGGATACGGGTACACTTGCTGGCTTCCCAGTACTTGACGTTGAACTTGAACTTCTTGATGGTGCTTTCCACGCAGTTGACTCGTCAGCTATCGCGTTCGAAATCGCTGCTAAAGGCGCTTTCCGTCAGTCAATTCCAAAGGCTGATCCTAAGCTTCTTGAGCCTATCATGGCTGTTGACGTATTCAGCCCAGATGACAACGTTGGTGACGTAATTGGTGACCTTAACCGTCGTCGTGGCATGATCAAAGATCAAATGGCTGGCGTTTCAGGTGTTCGTATTAAGGCTGACGTACCGTTATCAGAAATGTTCGGTTACATCAGTTCACTACGTACTATGACATCTGGTCGTGGTCAATTCTCTATGGAATTTGCTCATTACAGCCTATGTCCTAACAGCGTTTCAGAGAAAGTTATCGCTCAAGTTAAAGAGAGAAAAGCAGCAGAAGCCGCTAAGAAGTAACTAGTTATTTAGTTATGACTCTTTGAGTTCTAAACGTTAAAAAAAGCCTATAGATGAAAATCTATAGGCTTTTTTATTAACGATACATAGGCATTAGCAAAAGTGATTTGAACGAGGAGATAATAGCAATCGAACTCAAGATGTGATCAGTATTAGATCGGTTCTAATCAGTTTGTTTTGACTCAAACGCCTTAGCCATTCTCATTATGCTAGCCAGCGGCACTCTGTGCTTATTGCGATCAGCGCATAGCAATTGATGTGTCTTATCCTTTGGCTCACCAATCTGTTGGATCTGTATTTGATAACCTTCCGCTCTCGCTGCAGCACAATATCCCTCAAACTCCCACAGTGCCATATTCGTGTTATCACAAATGACCACAGGAACCTTACTGGCAATTGCGTGGATAAATCGCGTTAAGTTAAGTTGATGGTACTTAGACAAGTCTTTTGGGTTAAAATGATACTCACCATCGCTATAAAAGAACTCATCCGTCGAACAGACTTTAAACTGCTCATCGCTATTAGATTTCGGTAATGTCTTGGTGTACTGTTCGACCCAGTAACTTTTACCACTTCCAGGCAAGCCACGCATAATTATGGCTGTGCCGCCAATCTCTATATTCTTTTGCATTTACAGTTCCCTTAACTCGATTAATCGCGTCAAGGTGAATAATACCGCTTGGTATCAAACACCCAAGTAATACCAATCGTACTAAATATATGATTGGTATAAATTTGCTAAAGTATATTGCTCACTATTTTCCCACTGAGAATGTCATCAATAAGCTTTGGCACTAACTCACTGGCTTTGCCCTCTAAATGATATTGAAATTGACTGTGGCGATCTGCTGCGACTAGATTAACCTCAATCGTTTGAGCGCCATGATGATTGGCCGTATCAACAAAACCTGCCGCCGGATAAACGGTGCCCGATGTCCCGATGGCGATAAACAGATCGCACGTGTCTAACGCGTGTTGAATTCTATCTAAACCAAAAGGCATTTCACCAAACCAAACGACATGTGGCCTGAGTCTTTGTGCCGGAATACAACAAGTACAGGTATGCCCCGGACCGAAGGGTTCTCTTAACAAAAAAGTCTGTTGAGAGCGCGGGCAACGCCCCTTAGAGAGTTCACCATGCATATGAAGCAAGCGCCTTGAGCCCGCTCTTTCGTGCAAGTCATCAATATTTTGTGTTACGACTAACAGCTCGCCTTTAAACTCTGTTTCAAGCTTAGCGAGTGCAATATGGCCGGCATTGGGTTCGATAGAGCCATTATGAAATTGTTGCCACCGTTCATTATAGAAGCCCTCTACTAGTAGTGGGTTATTGGCATAGCCTTCAGGAGTCGCAACCTCTTCAATTTTATGTTCTTCCCATAAACCATCTTGATCTCTAAAGGTACGTAACCCAGATTCAGCAGAGATCCCTGCCCCGGTCAGTATTACAATCTGCTTGTACATCTACAGTCCTTTTTTATTGGTCTTTTTATTATTTTGCCTTTTTATAGTTATATATGACATTAGGCGTTAGTATAAATGGGCAATAACAATACAAAAAGTATGCTTAAATTGCTTGTTTTATATCTAGTTAATAGCTTTTATTTACTTAAGATGCTTTATTGCAAGATCAAAGGTTTAAGTTTTCAATTTGTGCACATATAATGGCTTCAATACCCACAAATGAACTGATTAACTTATAGCTAATCGTTCTGCAATCAAGAGACCAATAATGACAGATGGAAATCAAGCACTAAAGAAAGCGGGTTTGAAAGTGACCTTACCACGAGTCAAAATTTTAGAATTGATGCAAGCGCCAGAGAATCAACACATCAGTGCTGAGGATCTCTATAAGAAATTACTCGAAATAGGTGAAGAGATCGGTCTTGCAACTGTCTATCGTGTACTTAACCAGTTTGACGATGCCGGTATTGTGACGCGCCATCACTTTGAAAGCGGTAAAGCCGTTTTCGAACTTTCATCTCAACATCATCATGACCATTTAGTTTGCTTAACATGTGGTAAAGTTATCGAGTTCTCTGATGAGATGATAGAACGTCGTCAAGACGAAATCGCCATGAAACATAATATCAAGCTGACCAATCACAGTTTGTATCTATACGGAGTTTGCACCAACGATGAGTGCGAACACGGCGACGCATAAACTATGCGTTCAACACTAAAAAACCAGCTTTATGCTGGTTTTTTTGTGCCTATTTTAAAATCTATAACACTTTATGAAACACATTCACTTTGTGTCCCATAAATTTATCGCGGTTACGCTGTTTCATACCCACTTTACGCGCCAACGCCTCGGAGCCTTTGTTACCCAGCAATATAAGTGCGATTGCTTCATGAATGTCATAATCCTTGAACCGTTCAAGTGCAGCAGCCCCCGCTTCAAAGCCTATACCCTTACCCCAATATTGTGGTAAATACCGATATCCCAACTCCACCTCATTAAATTCAGTAATAAAGGTTGGTCCACAAAAACCAATGACTTTGGCATCGGCTTTATGCTCTACAGCCCAGCGGCCGTAGCCCCTTTGCTGATAACTCGGTAAAATAACGTTTTCAAGAATCTGCGTGGCCTGAGATATTGTCGTCATGGGTTCGCCAGGAATATAAGTTAGGACTTCAGGAATACTATTCAATAAGAAGATAGCTTTGGTATCTTTAGGCTCAAAATGCCTTAATATCAGCCTGTCAGTCTCAGTAATAATCACAATTAACCCCTTCTATTCTGGCCCCAATAACTCACTAATATACCCATATTTCGTCTAATTTAGAAAGTATTAAAACATGTTTGCTTAAATGACGCCGATAGCGTTCAATAAAGTAATAGAGTCAATAACAAAGGAATGCTTTATGACTATTATGCAAAAGGTCTATTGGGTTATCGCAACCTTAGGTAACCTACTTGCCATCAATTATGTGCTAAACCAAACTGGGCTGCTCCCAAGCTTAGTCTTGATTTTTACCATTTTCTATACTGCGGTCGGTTATTTTGATATCTACCACAGCCCACACACACTTAACCGACTCTACCCCGTAGTCGCTTACTTACGTTACTTTCTAGAATCCTACCGAGTCGAGATCCAGCAGTACTTCATTGCAAATGATACCGAAGAAACCCCCTTCAATCGTGAACAACGCTCCTTGGTCTATCAACGTGCAAAAAACGTACGCGACACCATCGCTTTTGGTACCCAAAGAAACCTACTTGAAGAAAACTATTTAAGTCTTTGGCAATCACTTCACCCAAAAGAGATTGATGACAGTGCTAAACGTGTACTCATTGGTGGGCCAGACTGTTTAAAACCTTATCAGGCATCCTATTTTAACATTTCAGCCATGAGTTTTGGCTCTCTTAGCGCCAACGCAATCGAATCTCTTAATCTTGGGGCATTAAAATCAGGTTGTTACCACAATACAGGCGAAGGCGGAGTTAGCCCTTATCATCTAAAACATCAAGGTGACATTGTTTGGCAAATCGGCTCTGGTTTATTTGGTTGTCGTGATGATGCTGGTAATTTTAATCCTGTTACTTTTAAAGCCATGGCTAGTCGCCCACAAATAAAAATGATTGAGATAAAGCTGTCTCAAGGCGCTAAACCGGGCCATGGAGGGGTATTGCCTGCCGCTAAAATTACCGACGAGATTGCCGCAATCCGCCATATATCCAAAGACAGGGACTGTGTCTCTCCAGCGGTTAATCCTGAGTGTACAACCCCCAAAGATCTACTCAACTTTGTCAACACTCTGCGTGATCTTAGCGGAGGTAAACCTGTTGGCTTTAAACTTTGTATTGGTAACCCCGTTGAATTCTTAGGCCTATGTAAGGCGATGATTGAAACCGGCATAACACCTGACTTTATTACTGTCGATGGCGCCGAAGGGGGGACAGGTGCAGCACCAGTAGAATTTAGCAACCGCCTTGGCATGATGTGCCTAGAAGGTGTTTATTTTGTACATAATGCCTTAATCGGTGCGGGTCTAAGAGACAGGATTAAGATTATCGCATCTGGAAAAACGGCCTCAAGTTTCGACCTGTTAGCTAAAATTGCCATGGGCGCCGATACTGTGAACGCCGCTAGAACCATGATGATGTCGTTAGGCTGCATTCAATCTAGGCATTGCAACACCAATATGTGCCCAACAGGTATCGCTACCCAAGATCCTGCTAGAAGTAAAGCGGTCGATGTGCCCAATAAGAGTGAACGGGTAAAGAACTACCATAATAATACGCTTAACAGCTTTTTTGAACTCGTCGGAAGTATGGGGCTCGACACACCAGAAAAGCTTCAGCCTCATATGCTGAAACGTCGTACCCCCTACGGCTTACTGATGTCGGTTGGCAGCTTAATTGAGCCGCTACAAGCTAATGACCTTATCAATGAAAATCAAATAGAGGGACCATGGAGTGAATGGTGGCGCATGGCACAGACTGAGGACTTCTATTCTGAAGATATTTATATACTGTCGCCAGCGGAGCTGTCGCGACCTAGAAATGCTGTTTAGTGACATTTAATAATCGATTACAGTAACACCGCCAACCACAAGCTCATGCTTAATACAGACAGTACCGTAGATAACACTACGGTACTGGCGATTACAGCCTGTTGCGCTTGAACTTGCATCGCAACTAGATAGGCATTAACCCCCAAAGGTGAAGCACTGAGTAGAACCAAGACCGCTAAATTATCACCATCGATCGACAACAGCTTAGATCCACATAAAAATACTAAAAATGGCAGTAGCAAGAGTTTGACCATCGATGCGACAAGTGCTAATTGCCAATGACTGGTTATCTTATAAAAACTCAGGTTTGCCCCAAGCACAAACAAGGCACATGCCAAAGCCGGCTCACTGAGCAGGCGCAAACCATTAAATAAGTTATCTTCTACTTTAATCGCGAGTAAATTTAACAGTAATCCCGCAGAAATCCCCAATACAATCGGGTTGAACACTATGCCTTTTATAAACTGCCATCCATTGAATCCAGAGGTATTTTGCTTATAACTCAAAAGAAAGGTTAATGAGAAAAGCATGGCGCTATGAAAGGTGATAATCGCAAACACGTTGCCCATCATCTTCTCACCCAGCGCGCCTACGATAACGGGCAAACCAACAAGAATCGTGTTGGAATAGCTACACCCTAATCCATAAACAGCACTACTTGTGAGTAAAGCTTTACGCCCTCGCATTAGCCAGCAATATAATCCCGCACCGACCCCATAAACCCCAAGCACAGGCAGATAAAAAGCCATTAAGTTTTTAAGCTCAAAACTCTTAGCCAGATCGGCTTGGTACATATTAATGAACAAAAAAGCCGGTATGGATAGATAAAAGGTAAATAGGCTTATGCCACCGATACTTTCTTTAGTCAACGGCCCCTTGGCCGTCAGCAAATAGCCTAAGCTCGCCATAAAAAGTAATGGAAAGATGATAGTAATCGTCGACATCAAGTTAAATCCCTTAACAAATTAATACCTTTATAAATAAAGGCTTGCTAGCGTGGAGAATAGCGATCGCTATAAAGAAAGCTAGAGCGAGATTGAGCGCAGGGATAATAGCAGAGTACAGGTGGTTGTGTTAACAAGATTGGAACTTCTTGGTTTTTAGGTCAAAAATGTATCTAAAACCTTTTACCGGCAAAGCTAAATTGACACCAAATAAAAATCATAGCGACACCATGTCATCTCGAAGCGTTAGCCACATCGAAATAACTTAGTCCCTAACATAAAGATATTCAGATATAAAAAGCAGAACTTTAAAGCAAGAGCATACTACTTACTAGACACATTAAGCGGAATAATATTACAGAAGATCTCCTTCTCGAACTGCTGCTCTAAGCGATCGCGCCATGACTGCTTGTTAATTGGCACTAGGTAAAAATGCTCTCTAGACGTATCTGTTACAAAGGCTAACCCATGACGCATTAGCTCAAAGTGGATATCGTTAACAAAATCCGCAGAAAAGTTTTGGCGACCCGTTAACTGATTGATATCTTTACGGGTGAGCGAAACACCTTCGTTGAGTTCACCAAACCTCATTCGCAGCCAATCAGAAAATTCTTTTGCACTAACCATCGACATAAAAGTTACCTACAAGTTCCCTATAGATAAATTAGGTATAACAGATTGTTAAAACTACGCCATATTTTTGACAAAATAAGGCGAATTTATCGCCAATAGTTCTAGTTTTGCCCCTCTTGGTAGAATTAAACTCTAAAAACAAACTGACAAAATTGAAAAATTACACTTACCTTTATTGTAAGCATGAAGAGCAGGCAACAAAAAAGGCGCTAAAAGCGCCTTTTTTAAACAAGGTTAGAAATTACCAACCTGTTTTAGTGCGTAGTGCCTTACCGATATCAGCAAGTGAACGTACAGTCGTTACGCCTGCGGCTTCTAGCGCTGCAAACTTATCTTCTGCCGTACCTTTACCACCAGCGATAATTGCGCCAGCATGGCCCATACGCTTGCCTTCAGGTGCAGTTACACCAGCAATGTATGAAACAACAGGCTTAGTTACGTTAGCCTTGATGTAATCAGCCGCTTCTTCTTCAGCAGTACCGCCAATTTCACCAATCATAACGATAGCTTCTGTTTGCGGATCGTTTTGGAACATTTCCAATACGTCGATGAAGTTCGTACCAGGAATTGGGTCACCACCAATACCAACACAAGTTGATTGGCCAAAGCCTTCGTCAGTCGTCTGCTTAACCGCTTCGTACGTCAACGTACCTGAACGAGAAACAATACCGACTTTACCTGGCTTATGAATGTGACCAGGCATGATACCAATCTTACACTCACCAGGAGTGATAACACCTGGGCAGTTTGGACCAATCATGCGTACGCCAGTTTCTTCAAGTTTAACTTTAACTTGAAGCATATCTAACGTTGGGATCCCTTCAGTAATACATACGATTAGCTCGATGCCACCGTCGATTGCTTCTAGGATTGCATCTTTACAGAAAGGTGCAGGTACATAGATAACTGATGCTGTAGCACCGGTTACTTCAACCGCGTCTTTAACAGTATTGAATACTGGAAGACCTAGGTGAATTTGACCACCTTTTCCTGGAGAAACACCACCAACCATCTTAGTGCCGTAAGCGATGGCTTGCTCAGAGTGGAACGTACCTTGACCACCAGTAAAACCTTGACAGATAACTTTGGTATCTTTGTTAATTAATACAGACATTATTTGCCCTCCGCAGCTTTAACTACTTGCTCAGCCGCGTCAGTTAGACTTGTAGCAGCGATAATATCTAGATCTGAGTTTGCAAGAACTTCACGACCAAGATCAGCGTTTGTACCTTCAAGACGAACAACAACCGGTACTTGTACACCCACTTCTTTAACTGCGCCAATGATGCCTTCAGCAATCATGTCACAGCGAACGATACCGCCAAAGATGTTAACAAGAACCGCTTTAACGTTAGAATCAGACAAGATGATCTTAAATGCTTCAGCTACACGCTCTTTGGTTGCTCCGCCGCCAACGTCTAGGAAGTTAGCAGGCTTGCCACCATGAAGGTTTACGATATCCATCGTACCCATTGCAAGGCCAGCACCGTTAACCATGCAGCCAACGTTGCCGTCTAGTGCAACATAGTTAAGCTCAAACTTAGCCGCGTGAGCTTCACGAGCATCATCTTGTGATGGGTCGTGCATTTCACGGATTTTAGGCTGACGGAACAGTGCGTTGCCGTCGATACCAATCTTGCCATCTAGACAGTGAATGTTGCCTTCTTCAGTGATAACAAGAGGGTTGATTTCAAGTAGCGCGAAATCATGATCTTCAAACATCTTCGCTAAGCCCATAAAGACCTTAGTGAACTGCTTCATTTGAGTCGGGTTTAGACCCAACTTGAAGCCAAGATCGCGAGCCTGGTATGGTTGAGGACCCGTTAGCGGATCGATGATAGCTTTGTGAATCAGCTCTGGCGTTTCTTCAGCCACAGTTTCAATTTCAACACCGCCTTCAGTAGATGCCATAAACACAACGCGTCGTGTTGAACGGTCTACAACTGCACCTAAGTACAATTCATTTGCAATGTCAGTACAGCTTTCAACTAAGATTTTAGCTACTGGCTGACCTTTCTCATCAGTTTGGTAAGTAACAAGGTTCTTACCTAACCAATGTTCAGCGAAAGCGCGGATCTCTTCTTTATCACCGGTGACTTTAACGCCACCTGCTTTACCACGGCCGCCAGCGTGTACTTGACACTTAACAACCCACATATCACCGCCAATATGGCCTGCTGCTTCAACTGCTTCTTGGGCAGTATCACATGCAAAACCTTCTGACACTGGTAAACCATATTCGGCAAATAGAGCTTTTGCCTGATACTCATGCAAATTCATGATGATCTATCCATTCTACTTCTTATAAATTTTTCAACAGGCCCAAAAGGGCCTGCAACGAGGGTATTGCCTGCCTTGACCTAAAGGTCAAGTAACAGACGAGTTGGATCTTCAAGGAAGTCTTTAATAGCAACCAAGTAACCAACTGATTCACGACCATCTACAATACGGTGATCGTAAGAAAGTGCGAGGTACATCATAGGCAGGATTTCAACCTGACCATTTACTGCCATTGGGCGATCTTTAATGGCATGCATGCCTAAGATTGCGCTTTGTGGCAAATTCAGAATTGGAGTTGACATCAATGAGCCAAATACACCACCGTTAGTCACGGTGAAGTTACCACCCGTCATGTCTTCAACCGTTAACTTACCGTCACGGCCCTTAATCGCTAATTCACGAACGTTACGCTCGATATCAGCAAGGCTCATTTTGTCAGTGTCACGCAGAACAGGTGTCACTAGACCACGCGGTGTCGATACTGCAATGCTGATGTCGAAATAGTTATGATAAACAATCTCATCACCATCTATTGAAGCGTTAACTTCCGGGAAACGCTTAAGCGCTTCAGTAACAGCCTTAACATAGAAAGACATGAAACCTAGACGAATGCCGTGGCGCTTCTCAAAAATCTCTTGATATTGCTTACGGATATCCATAATTGGCTTCATGTTAACTTCGTTAAACGTCGTTAGCATAGCCGTCGAGTTTTTCGCTTCTAGCAGACGATTAGCAATCGTTTTACGAAGGCGTGTCATTGGCACACGCTTTTCGCTGCGTTCAGCTAATGGAGCAACCACAGCAGGAACGCTCGCAGCAGGAGCTGAAGCCGCAGGCTTATTTTTCACAAAAGCCTCAACGTCTTCTTTAGTGATGCGTCCACCAACACCCGACCCTTTAACAGCATTAGCATCAACATTGTGCTCTGCAATTAAACGACGAACTGATGGGCTTAGTGCGTCATTTGACTCGTCAGATGCATCACCTGCTGGTGCAGCCGCTTCTGCTTCTGCTTTGGTGACTTCTTGACCGGCTACAGCGCCTGCCACGAAGCTTGCGATAACAGCTTCACCTAGAACGGTGTCGCCTTCCTGAGCTAAAAACTCAGCAATTTGGCCATCTTCTGGTGCAACAACTTCTAGTACAACTTTATCAGTTTCAATATCAACAAGGATTTGATCACGAGAAACTTGCTCGCCAGCTTGAACATGCCATGTAGCAATAGTTGCATCAGCAACTGATTCTGGCAAAACGGGTACCTTAATTTCGATACTCATGGATTACGATCCTTTTATATAATGTCTATTACTACAGTTTTAACGCACTGCTGATTAATGATTCTTGTTGCTGAGCGTGCAATGCAGGGTAACCGCATGCTGGTGCAGCTGACGCTTCACGTCCGGCGTAGCTCAATTGAGCTCCAGACGGAATGACGTTCCAGAAATGGTGCTGACTACAATACCAAGCACCTTGGTTTTGTGGCTCTTCTTGGCACCAAACAAAATCTGTAACGTGAGCATAATCGCGAAGTGCCGCAGCCGCTTCTTCATGTGGGAACGGGTACAATTGTTCAACACGAATTAACGCAACGTTTTCTAAGCCTTCTTTGCGACGACGCTCAAGTAGCTCAAAGTAAACTTTTCCGCTACAAAATACGACTCTATCGACGTTAGTTGCATTCAATTCATCGATTTCGCCAATTACATTTTGGAACGTACCTTGGGCTAACTCTTCTAAGCTTGAAACCGCTAACGGATGACGCAGTAAAGACTTAGGTGACATCACCACAAGTGGACGACGCATAGGACGTACAACTTGGCGACGCAACATATGGTAAACCTGAGCTGGCGTCGACGGCACACACACTTGCATGTTGTGGTTAGCACAAAGCTGCAAGAAGCGCTCTAAACGTGCACTTGAATGCTCTGGGCCTTGGCCTTCGTAACCATGTGGCAATAGCATAGTTAGACCACATAAACGGCCCCACTTCTGCTCACCCGATGATAAGAACTGATCGATTACCACTTGAGCGCAGTTAGCGAAATCACCAAACTGTGCTTCCCATAGTGTCAGTCCACCAGGTTCTGCCGTTGCATAACCATATTCAAACGCCAGCACCGATGCTTCAGATAACACAGAGTCAATTAAATCAATTGGTCCCTGCTCTTCAGCAATGTTGCGTAGCGGCATGTAAGCCGTGGCATCATTTTGATTATGAAGCACTGCATGACGATGGAAGAAGGTACCGCGACCAGAATCTTGACCAGTAATGCGAATACGCTTGTTATCTTCTAATATCGATGCATAAGCCAATGTCTCGGCAAAGCCCCAATCCAGTAGTTTTTCACCCGCTGCCATGGCTAAACGATCATTATAAATCTTAGCTACTCGTGATTGCAGCTTATGGCTTTCAGGCACATAACTGATTTTATCGGCTAGATTCTTGATGCGGTCAAGCGACATATGTGCATCGTATTCATCATTCCACTCGGCACCGATATAAGGGCTCCAGTCGACTGAATGCAATGTCATTGGGCGCCATTCTTTAACAACGCAATCACCGTCATCAAGTGCATCACGATAAGCATTCACCATAGACGTTACGTCTTCGCTACCCATTGCATTTTCAGCAATGAGTCTGTCAGCGTAGATTTTTCTAGGTGTTGGATGCTTCTTGATTTTCGCGTACATCAATGGCTGAGTGGCACTCGGCTCATCGGCTTCGTTATGGCCATGACGACGATAACAAACCAAATCGATAACCACATCGCGCTTGAATTCGTTACGGTAATCAACAGCCAACTGTGAAACAAACGTGACCGCTTCTGGGTCATCGGCATTCACGTGGAAAATCGGTGCCTGTACCATCTTAGCGATATCAGTACAGTACTCTGTAGAGCGTACGTCTTCGGTTAAGTTAGTGGTAAAACCAACTTGGTTGTTGACTACAATGCGGATACTGCCGCCAACCTTAAAGCCACGGGTCTGTGACATGTTAAAGGTTTCTTGCACAATGCCCTGCCCGGTAATTGCCGAGTCACCATGAATGGTAATTGGCATCACCTGCAGACCCGTATCGCAACCGCGACGGTCAAGACGCGCACGCACAGAACCGATAACTACAGGGTTAACGATTTCAAGGTGAGATGGGTTAAAGGCGAGAGCTAGGTGAACGTTGCCACCTGGCGTTTCGAAATCAGACGAGAAACCTTGGTGATATTTAACGTCACCCGAGCCATTTAGCTCATCGCTGTGCTTGCCAGCGAATTCGTCAAACAATTCTGATGGCTTCTTACCAAGAATGTTAACGAGTACGTTCAAACGGCCACGGTGCGCCATACCAATAACGACTTCTTTAGTGCCGGCATCACCTGCGCGATAAATAATTTCACGCATCATAGGAACCAGTGCATCACCGCCTTCTAGCGAGAAGCGCTTTGCTCCAGGGAACTTAGCACCTAGGTATTTTTCCATACCTTCAGCGGCGTTGAGCCCTTCAAGAATTCGTGTCTTATCTTCTTTTGAGTATTGTGCAGCACCCAGAGATGGTTCAAGACGTTGTTGGATCCAACGTTTCTCATCCGTATCGGTAATGTGCATATACTCAGCACCGATAGAACCACAATAGGTGGCCTTTAGTGCTTTAACGAGATCCACCAGCTTCATGGTTTCGCCACCATGAGCAAATGAACCCGTGTTAAATTGACGCTGCATATCATCGCTATCTAAGCCGTGAAATGCTGGGTCTAACTCAGATACCTTAACGCGCTTCCAAATATCAAGCGGATCTAAATTGGCATTCTGATGACCACGGAAACGGTGAGCGTTAATTAACTGTAGGACCTTAACTTGTTTTGCATCGACTTCATGATCGGTCACCTTAGGTGAGCCTTTCTGACGTCCATCTAATGCAAGACTACGAAAATAGTCGCGTACTTTAGAGTGGGCAGCTTCTGGTACATCCGCTGATGAACCATTAACTAGAGGGAGGTTATCAAACACGACACGCCAGTCTTCAGTAACCGACTGTGGATCGACTTGATAGGCTTCATACATCTCTTCTACATAGGTCGAATTCGCGCCATTAAGGTGTGACGATTCGAGCCAGGCTTTCATGATGCCTTGGTGCATTTCTATTCCTTTCAAACTGTATACACGTGCTTAGCCAAAGTCATAAATACAGATTCTTTGAGCAAACCTCAAAGGATTTGTAATCTCTGTAGCCCCTAGAGTTCCAGATTATCGTTATATTTGTCTTCCATGACACAAAAAAGAGCCACTCTCCACTAGAGAAGTGGCTCATATAGAGCTATATCAATATCGGCTCTTGGTACTGCATCTAAACGGCTCTCTGCAGAAGCATAGACTTAATGTGTCCAATTGCTTTTGTCGGATTAAGCCCTTTAGGACAAACGTCAACACAGTTCATAATGCCGTGACAGCGGAACACGCTGTAAGCGTCATCAAGCCCAGATAAACGCTCTTCAGTCGCCGTATCACGACTGTCAATCAAGAAGCGATAAGCATGTAGCAAACCACTTGGACCGATGAACTTGTCTGGGTTCCACCAGAATGAAGGACAAGCCGTAGAACAACATGCACACATAATACACTCATAGAGTCCATCTAAATGCTCACGCTCTTCTGGTGATTGCAGATGTTCACGCGCAGGTGTTTTTTCATCGTTAATCAAGAAAGGCTTAATCTTCTCGTACTGGGTATAGAACTGAGTTAGGTCGACAATCAAGTCACGCACCACAGGCATGCCTGGTAACGGACGGATTTCGATTTTCTTACCTTTGAAGGTAGAAACGGGCGTGATACACGCTAGACCATTTTTACCATTCATGTTGATACCATCACTGCCACATACACCTTCACGGCATGAACGTCTAAACGCGAGTGTTGGATCTAACTCTTTTAGCTTAAGCAGTGCATCAAGGACCATCATATCGGTACCTTCATCCACTTCTAAACTGTAATCCTTCATGTATGGCTTAGTGTCTACATCGGGATTGTAGCGATAAACTGCAAATTCCAATTTCATCGGGGCTTCTCCTTAGTAGGTACGCTTGATTGGCGGGAATGCGGCGCGGAGTTTAGGCTCCATGTTCACATCACGCTTAGTCATAAGCTCGGTTACTGGGTCATAAATACTGTGACATAACCAGTTTTCATCATCACGCTCTAAGTAATCTTCACGTGAATGCGCGCCGCGGCTTTCGGTACGGAAGTTAGCCGCCGTTGCCGTGGCAATCGCTGTCGCCATCAAGTTATCTAACTCTAAACATTCAATACGTTGAGTATTAAATTCAGTGGAGTTGTCAGATAGTTTTGCATTAGCTAAACGTTCACGAATGGCTTTAAGCTCTTTCAAGCCCTCAGCCATCGCATCACCACTTCTAAATACTGAGAAATTAAGCTGCATACAAAGCTGTAAGTCTTTACGGATAACCGTTGGGTCTTCACCATCTTTGTTGCTTTCCCAGCGATTTAGGCGAGCAAGTGACGCATCAATATCAGCTTGTGTTGCATCTTTAGCGATTGGCGTTTCGTCCAATGCTTTACCTAGGTGTTGCCCCGCTGCTCGACCAAATACTACAAGATCTAACAATGAGTTACCACCCAATCGGTTAGCACCATGCACCGATACGCACGCTATTTCGCCAACGGCAAAAAGACCGGTGACTTCTTCTTCGCTGCCATCGCTATTTTGACGAACAACTTGACCACTGACTTTAGCTGGTAAGCCACCCATCATGTAGTGACAAGTCGGCAAAACGGGGATTGGACCATCAGCTGGATCGATATGTGCGAACGTGCGAGACAATTCACAAACACCTGGAAGACGTGCTTCAAGGGTTTCTTTACCTAAGTGATCAAGCTTAAGTAAACAGTGCGGGCCTAATGGGCCATCGAGACCACGACCTTCGCGAATTTCAGTCATCATTGAACGTGCTACCACGTCACGAGATGCCAAATCTTTTGCATTAGGTGCGTAACGCTCCATGAAACGTTCGCCGTCTTTATTAAGCAGGTATCCGCCTTCACCACGACAGCCTTCAGTAACCAAAACACCTGCGCCAGCGATACCCGTTGGGTGGAACTGCCACATTTCCATGTCTTGCATCTGCACGCCAGCGCGCATTGCCATACCCACACCGTCGCCAGTGTTAATATGAGCGTTAGTAGTAGAGGCGTAAATACGCCCTGCTCCACCGGTCGCTAGCACTGTTGCTTTCGCTTTAAAGTAAACAATTTCGCCGGTTTCAATTTCAATGGCTGTACAACCAACAATCACACCGTCTTCATTTTTAACCAAGTCGAGTGCATACCACTCAGAGAAGACTTCAGTCTTATGTTTAACGTTTTGCTGGTAAAGGCAATGCAATAATGCGTGACCGGTACGGTCTGCTGCAGCTGCGGTACGCGCCGCTTGCTCGCCACCAAAGTTTCTAGATTGGCCGCCAAATGGGCGCTGATAGATAGTGCCGTTTTCGAAACGCGAGAAAGGTAAACCCATATGCTCAAGCTCAATAACGGCTTCAGGACCGGTCTTACACATAAACTCAATCGCTTCTTGGTCACCGATAAAATCGGAACCTTTCACGGTATCGTACATGTGTTGTTCCCAGTGATCTTCGTGCGCATTACCAAGGGCTACAGTAATACCACCCTGTGCTGATACCGTATGAGAACGAGTTGGGAATACTTTAGATAACAGCGCACAGCTCTTACCTTCTTTAGAAATCTGTAGAGCGGCACGCATACCGGCGCCACCAGCACCGATTACAACCGCGTCAAATTCGCGAACTGGAATACCCACTTAAACACCCCACACAATCAAAATGCCTGCGACCAAATAACTGAAGGCTGCTACGACAAAAACAAACTGAAGTACACCACGTAGAGAAACACACTTTACATAATCAGTCAGCACCTGCCAGATCCCAATCCAGGCATGTATCAACACTGCTACTAGCGCGAGTACGGTGAAGACTTTCATTGGCAATGTGCTAAATAAGCCATGCCATGCGTCATAAGTTAGTGGAGAGCTACATGCGATAAACCCAACCAAGAAAATGGTATAACAGGCTAGGATTACTGCACTTGCACGTATAAGAATAAAGTCATGGACACCGCTGCGTCCAAGACTTGCTGCGTTAGTTACCATACCCAAATCCCCGCAATGATTGAAAACACTACTGACAAGGCAATAGCGACTTTAGCCGAAGTTACACCAGAAGAAAGTTCTTCCCAGTAGCCAGCATCCATCACTAAGTGGCGAATACCCACTATTAAGTGATAACCCAGCGCGGTAAGAATTCCCCAAACGATGAACTTAACAACAAAGTTATCAAAAAGAGATTGGACGCCAGCGAAACTCTCGGCTGATGCTAATGATTCATTAAGCAACCAGATAAGAATAGCGACGGCAAACAGCATGATGACACCCGATACACGATGGAGGATCGACGCGATCGCTGTTGCAGGGAAGCGTATGGTCTGCAGATCTAAATGGACAGGTCTTTGCTTTTTCACGTTCTGCTCACTCTGCTCAATTGAGCTAATTTTTGTTATACGAACCGCTTTTGCTTAAATTCTAATCAGTGATTTAGATCACGGTTTAGAACTTTTACAAAAGAAAACTTAAACAAACATTTAACAGTTTTAGCAATCACTAATTAAGCATGCAAACTAGTGATAACTAATCGCCAATGTATGCAGCTCTTCTGAGCTGCGGCAAGTATACGTGGGTGAAATGTCAAATACAAACATCACATTATGCAAAAATTGTTTTTTTGGTAAAAAAATCTGCCAAGCCGCTGTTCACACAAGTACTTAAGATGATTTAAGACCATGGTCTAACAAATTTAAACGCTTATTTAAATTGAAATGTGATCTAGATTCACTGTAAAGTGTTGACGTTTGATAAGCCGCACTCAATAAGAATGAAGTAAGGAGAATGGGGTATGGCTGATAATATAGCCACATTAGAACTACCAGGGAATGATTCAATCGAACTGCCTATTAAAGAAGGTACGGCAGGTTTTGATGTAATCGACATCAGTAAGCTAGGTAGCAAAGGTTACTTTACTTTCGATCCAGGATTTCTAGCGACCGGATCTTGTGAATCTGCAATTACTTATATCGACGGCGAACAAGGAATACTGCTTCACCGCGGTTACCCAATTGACCAGCTGGCGGTAGAATCTAGTTACTTAGATTTATGTTATTTATTGCTTTATGGTGAGCTTCCAAATAAAGCACAATACGATGAATTCGTATACACAGTAAAAACGCACACCATGGTGAATGAGCAGTTGTCTGCTTTCTTTGCAGGCTTCAGACCTGATGCTCATCCAATGGCAATGCTATGTGGTGTAACAGGGGCTTTATCGGCATTTTACCAAGACTCTTTGGATGTAAATGACGAGCGTCACCGTGAAATTGCGGCCTATCGTTTGGTGTCAAAAATGCCAACAATTGCCGCGATGTGTTACAAATATTCAATCGGCCAGCCGTTTGTCTATCCACGTAACGAGTTAAGCTATGCGGGTAACTTCTTAAGCATGATGTTCGCTGTACCATGTGAAGAATACAAGGTTAACCCAATCGTAGAACGCGCAATGGATCGTATTTTCATCCTACACGCTGACCACGAGCAAAACGCGTCAACGTCTACCGTTCGTTTAGCCGGTTCTTCAGGTGCTAACCCGTTTGCATGTATTGCTGCAGGTATCGCATCACTATGGGGGCCCGCACACGGTGGCGCTAATGAAGCATGCTTAAATATGCTGGAAGAAATCGGCACTGTTGATCGCATTCCTGAGTTTATTGCACGTGCTAAAGACAAAGAAGATCCATTCCGTCTAATGGGCTTCGGTCACCGCGTTTACAAGAACTTCGACCCTCGCGCTAAGGTAATGCGTGAGACCTGTCATGAAGTGCTTGCTGAACTAAAAGTGAACGATCCGCTGCTAGATGTGGCAATGGAGCTAGAGCGTATAGCACTGGAAGACGAGTACTTCGTCTCTAAGAAGCTTTATCCAAATGTTGATTTCTACTCAGGGATCATCATGAAAGCGATTGGTATTCCAACAAGTATGTTCACGGTATTGTTTGCGTTAGCGCGTACAGTCGGTTGGATTGCTCACTGGAAAGAGATGCTAGATCAGCCTGGTCATAAGATCAGTCGTCCTCGCCAGCTCTATACCGGTGATGCTAAGCGTGACTTTGTCGACTTAGATAAACGCGGTTAACAGCTTATTGATGCGCTCATTTAAACTCGTCATTTAAGTAGAGA